>NZ_JBHUEO010000003.1:0-63183 GCF_042680885.1 Siminovitchia sediminis
GATTTTGTATGGAGCAACTTTATCACCGCCATATTTTGTTATTTTTATTTTAACAAATTAAAACGATGAAAGAACAAATATTATAAATAATTAAAAAGGCTGTCGAGGGTTTCTCGACAGCCTGAAGACCGGCTGATAAGCCGGTCTTACATTTAGTTTTTTTCCCTGAAATCCTTAAAGGTGAGAACTGCCATAGATCTTGGGTATAATACTTTTAGAGGTGGGAGGGGTCTTATACGTGTTCAGATTGGGACGTGGAAAAAAGAAGGCTTCAAACAAGTTGTTCTCGATATCTCTCAAGGGGGACGGCATAGATACATTGGCAGATATGATCAGTGAAATCCTCAGTACGTCCGACCGGGAAAACGTCATCTTCCTTTGTGTCGGATCCCGCCGCTCAATAGGGGACTCTTTGGGTCCTGCGGTAGGAACTTTACTCAAAGAAAAGGACATTCCTTTTCAGGTAATTGGTACACTGGATGATCCTGTCCATGCACTGAATGTAACTGAAATCCTCAATAAAATACAAAACGAAATTCCTTCCCCGCTCATTTTCCCGATTGATGCAAGCCTGGGAGATATTTCTCAGGTGGGCAAAATTTATTTAATCAAAGGACCGCTTATCCCCGGGAGCGCCTCCAATATAACTCTTGAGCCAATCGGAGATTATCATCTAAGAGCTGTTGTCAATGCATTGGATCCATTGCTGCCGGCGAAATCCTTAAATGATTCCAAAGCAGAGGATGTAGAAAAGCTTGCAGCGGTCATTACAGAGGTTCTAAGCCGGGTTAAAGCAGTAAAGTGAAAAATTCTGCTATTTGATATTTACAAAAAAATCAAGTATAATTTTGTATAAAGTATACCGAGATGGAACGTGAAGCCGGATACTGAAAGGGGGATCCATCTTGACCAACTGGACAGAGGAAAATCTGCTTTCTATTCGCGAGAGAGCATACAGGCATCTTAAAAACCTGATTTTAGAAGGGGAATTGAAAACAGGTGACCGCCTGATAGAGCGTGAGCTTGCTGATAAATTGAAGATAAGCCGGACGCCGATCCGCGAAGCACTGTTTCGACTGGAATCCCAAGGATTTGTTAAAACCATTCCGAGGAAAGGGGTAATGGTAGCAGATATATCTGAAAAAGAGATATTAGAAACGTTCACTATCCTTTCTTCTTTGGAATCATTAGCGGCCAAACTTGCAGCTCAAAAGCTGGACGAAGAGACTGAAAAGAAATTTACAGAATGTATTGAAAGAGTGGAAAAACAGCTGGAAAGTTCTGATATTGACTACGCTGAGCTGCATAGTGAATTAAATTATTTACTGTACAGTGCTGCAAAAAATTCTAAGCTGTATGAAATTTTAGGAGGACTGACGGATTACATTCGTGCCTTTGCAAAGACGGGCTTTAAAAAGGAAGGATGGCCAAAACAATCGATGGAAGAGCATTTGGCCATCATGAGAGCGATCTGTAACAGAGAAGTGGAGATGGCTGAGTATTTAACGAAAATCCACATCGAAAATTCTAAAAATGCTTATATTGAAGCGATCGCGGGTAAAGAAGAAGCTTCCACAAACATGTAAAAATTAGGTGTCAGACCTCTCTAAAGGATCCTGACTCCTTTATTTTTTAAAGTGAGGGGCAGGACTGTCATCGTCAAACCCCTACAACAATTTCTTGCGTTAAGTTTCTGAGAACCTTGGCAACGCTCATGGCAACGACCGGGCTTGATTTAGGATTGATTTTTGAGGGGTGATTTTCTATAGATACTTCTAACTTTCCAAAATCCCCAACCGCTATAATTTTATGTACATTGCTATGGATGGTCGGATCGATGTAAACCAATACTTTGGTATGTTCAACGCCAATCCCGGATATGCTCAACGTGGCGGCAGCATTGACACTTTCAGGGAACAATCCGGCAGCTTCTCTGGCACTCCCTTCAAAGAGGCAATGAGGTTCGGTGATTGTTTCCAAATCGACTTGCTTCTCTGCAATCGTACCATACCAGCTTTTTACAGGCTTACTTGTGATGAGCTTTACTTCATCAATCATCCCTAAAGAACCAGCCGCAATTCTATCTAATCCGGCAATGGCTCCAGATGGAATATAAATTTTACAGGCATGCTCTTTGGCAGTTTGATGCAGAGAGTCATAAAGTTCAATATCAGCCAGCGCCCCGGTGGATAGAATAAGCAGGTCCGCACCTGAGGATAGCACTTTTGCCCCATATGTATGCAGAGCCTTATGGCCGGCAGCTTCAATAACTATGTCCAAGTCCTGCTCAAAGAAAGTTTCCGGCTTGGTAGTTATTAAGCTATCGGACGAAGTTTCATGCTGCTCGCTTCTTGTAAGAACTGTCAGTAACTTCACATGACCTGCTTTACCTTTTGAAATAAGAGATTCGATTTCTTTTCCGATGGATCCATAACCGATCAACCCCGCCTTTAACATGACGCATCTCTCCTTTTTTGAAAAAAGAATTTTCGAAATCATTTGACTCAAAAACAATAGGGTGTTATATTGATAACTATTATAGCGAATATTTCAAATTGTTTAAAGTGGTATACAAAATATTATATATAAAATACGAAAGGTATTTTTTTAACTTATATATTGAAGCGCTTTCAAATAAGGGGGTGGTCGTCCGAATGAAGATGAGCAGCTGACAAACAACCGTAGAGTCCAAATTCAAAACCAAAATGGAGGGGTAAATTTAATGGATATGACATTAGCCCATTGGCTCTATTTGCTTGTTACAGTCGCAGTCATTGGAATCATGCTTTTCCGGCGGGGGATTGTACTGCCGATCATTATTGGAACTTTTTTGGTAGCTGCCGTATATAAGGGTAATATCGTTGGTGGATTCCAAGCCGTATTTAATGCCAATCTCGTTGCGGCGAAGGAACTGTTTAGTATTTTTCTCATCATTTCCCTTATGATTGCTTTGCTCAATGCGTTAAAAGGGCTGGGAGCAGATCAAAGGATCATTATGCCGATCCAAAAAATAATGGTGAACGGGCATGTATCCTTTGTTATATTGTTCGCAACCACCTATATTATATCGCTATTTTTCTGGCCGACTCCTGCAGTTCCCCTTATTTGCGCCTTGTTAGTGCCAGCAGCAGTACGTGCGGGTGTTCCAGTCATGGCTGCTGCCATGGTTGTTGTCATATCAGGCCAGGGAATGGCATTATCTTCGGATTATATTATTCAGGTGGCACCCGTCATAAGTGCAGCCGCTGCAGGTATAGATAAGGCATTGATAACCGATAAACTAATGGTTCTTTCCCTCATTACAGGATTCAGCGCACTTTCGATTGTTTACTTATCGGTAAGGAAAGTAATCTCGAAGAAAACTACGATATCCGAAGAAGATATGAGGATGCAGGAAAGTCTTTTTGAAGAGGCTGAAGAGTTGGCTGCAACAGTGGAAGAAGATTCAAAGATTGTTCAAAGGAGAGAAACGTGGGGAAAAGTTTTTGCAGTGGCTGTGCCTTTATCTATGCTTGCCGTCATGATCTACATGTTCCAATTCAAAATAACAGGAGGAACAGGTTTTGAGGGAACAGATGGTGCTGCTTTTGTAGGAGGTGTGGCAACCATTCTTTTGGTTCTGGCGACAATCGCATTAAACCGTATCCATGCCCTTGACCAAATAAGTGAACATTTAACTGATGGATTTGTCTTTGCTTTTAAGGCGATGGCTCCCGTCATTCCGATTGCAGGATTTTTCTTTATGGGGAGCAGCGACTTTACTCCGGCTATATTGTCATTGGGAGAGGATACTGCAGCACCTGCATTCTTGTTTGATGCCATACAGGCCGGACAAATCTACATACCGCAAAACTCACTCTTTGCGGGGTACGGAATCTTGTTAACTGGAATCATCACAGGATTAGACGGATCAGGCTTCTCAGGACTTCCATTAACAGGTGCATTATCAGCTGCATTGTCTTCGGGTGCTGACATCGAAGCATCCACTATGGCGGCTATCGGCCAGATGGGGGCTATTTGGACAGGAGGCGGAACAATCATTGCCTGGTCCTCATTAGTGGCTATCGCTGGTTTCTTAAAAATATCGCCGATCGAATTGGCGCGCCGAAACTTTTTGCCCGTCATAGTCAGCTTATTGATTGCTACCACCGTCGCAATTTTAATATGGTAAAAAAATCATTGGTACCGTTATGGATGCCTGATTCCGTTTTAGATGGGAGGCATCTTTTTTTTGATACTTGGGATTGTATGCAGCTTCCTGCAATAAACTCTGTACTTTCGTACCTTATAAAAGAGTTGCGTGAATGATTAAGCGTTTATTTTTTCAATACCTGCCAAGAGAAAAGAGGAGCAATCTTTACCTTATCTGAAGGAGTTTTCAAGTGTTTCAGATTTCTATACCCGGGGATATGGGGAAACATTAAAAAAAGAAGTTCCTTCATTAGGAACTTCCGCTGCTCAATTTGTTAAGCCAGCCACTGCAACGTGAGCAAATAGATGATCGTACAGCCTATATATATTAAAGTGAATGGCATGTTCCAATTAGACACTTTGTATGAGCTTTGTTTAATAATACTGGACATGAGACCGATGGTTGCGTTATAAGGACCGATTAAAAATGCCGCAGCAGCTCCTGATAGCATAGCGACTGTCAATATATGAGCGGATATGTGCGTAATGTCCGGGTTCAATGTTTCAGCGATCAGCGCCAGCGTAACCGCAGGATGGAACCCGAGGAATGCAAAGACTAATGGAATAATGGGCAGCATCATTAAGAAAAAATCTGCTCCGATTGCACCTATTAAATCAACGATCCATACATTTACCACTTCGATACTATGTGATGTTTTTATCGTGGATATAAAAAAACCCGCCGATAAAAATAAGAAAAATTGATCTTTCATCTTACTGGAGAAGGATTGAAAATGCTTTTGAAAAGCTTCTCCAAATTCTCTTCCCTTTTTTAAGAAAAGAGCCCATGTAAATGAGAAAGGAATGACCAATAACGAAACAAGTGTCAAGAACGAATAAGTGAGCAATAACTCAGCAATGGAAACAATCACTATAAAAATAATGATGGCCGCCAATATGTGAAGAATTCTTTTGGGGTTGCCCGGTTCTTTTTTTTCCGTAGTGGAAGCAGCGGCAGCCATTTCTTTTGCTGCAAGAGAATTTTGCTGATGCTTCCCGGAGGTTCGTGAACTCAAATACCAGTCCAGTACCAGTCCAAATATACTGAGCGGAATCACGTAGGGTAAAATAGATATCCAGCTTACCCCCGTTACTCCGATGACAATTCCAACGATGGGAGTTACGGGAGCCCAAATGAGCGGCATGGCAAATCCCCTTGTAATGGCCCGGCTCATAAAACGCTCAGAATGCTGAACCGGAAATCCATCTAAAGCAGGCTTAATAGAATAGTAGGTCATCGGCAAAGTAGCGAGATTCATAAAAATACTAAAAAAATAGGAAATTCCTGAAGTCAGCATGTATAGATGCCTGTTTGTTTTTATCTTACTATGTAAAATGACCTGAATATCTGAACTGTATTTTCCAAGAGTGATGGGTATGCCCAATATTGGAATTAAAGTGAACATCATTAACAGGTCTAGCATTGGACCGAAGGATAAAATATAATGCGGCCAGCGTACTCCGCTATGCAAAAGAAGAAACAGCCCTGATGCTAAAAATATACTTCCTAACAATTTCACAAACCTGGATACTTTAAAAAAGGTGCAAATGACAATGATCATGGACAGGGCGGATATCATGACAGTCAGCCCTGACCATGGGGAGACGATAGATAGAAAATATAATATCAAAACGATCAAAAACAAAGAATTTAGCATCATGAGCAGCCTCCTTTAAGAGTAAGATATGAAGCAAAGTACGTCAGGTATAACTAATGGTATCAGTTACATTACACTAATTATACACCAGTTTTGGTATTTGGTATACCAAAATTTTATTCCTTCTGATATTATAATAATAAATAAGTAAAACGAAGGAGAGCTGCCATATGATGAAATATTTGTTTGGATCCCGGAAAATACAGGAGAAGGCCGGCAAAAAGTGGGCCCGTTTAAGAAAAATGATCAAATTTTAAAAAGTAAAAGTAAAACGATCCACCTCCAAATATGGCAGTGGATCGCTTTTTGTTATTAAACAGATACCTTTTCCAATTTTACTAGTTTAGAGTGAGCTGAATCATCCGATTCTTCCCGGTCAACGATTTCATATAACTCTTCCCGAACCTCTTCAACAGTTTCGAAATGTTCAAAGAACTTGACCCTGATATAGTTCACATATTCTTTTCCCTGATACTCCTCTGACAATTTTATTTTAGCTGTCTCATCCAATACTTTAGCAATCGTATACTTTGCACGAAGCTTATCAAAAAAGTAATAGTTGTACGTTTCCACTATCTTCAAACCCTCATTATTTAAATTGGTCTGAAAAGCTTCCTTGTTCGTCAATAAAATATACTTGCCCATTTTAACCACTCCTTTAATGTTCCTATATTGTTTATCAGAGGACCCTGACAGCGAGAAAAAGGTTGGACACCTCCCTTTGGAATATTGTATACCATTAGTATGACTAATAGTTTATAACAAGAGTTGTAAATATTCAACAGTATATTTAGAAAATTTAGGTGAAAAGGTTGAACAATTGACATGGCAATTAGTGATCGGTAAGCTATTTACCAATCTCCCCTCGGATAGATAATTTGAAAAGTTCTATTTTATTAAAAAAAATAGTTGCTTTCCCCAAAACACTGGTATACAATATACACAAGTTAAGATATTTACGAAAAGGGGGTGCTTCATATGCCGAAGGTAATTCTTCATGTGGATGGGACAATCGTTGAGCAGGAAGTAGATAAGAATGCCAATCTGGTAGTCTTGGCTGGTATTAAAGAGTTTCCGAAATTAAAATTTGGGTGTGGAATGGGGAAGTGTACAAGGTGCACTTGCCGCGTAATTAATGGGGCTGAAGGACTTGACCCGCCCAATTGGAAAGAAAAGAATATGCTGGGGGACAAACTTCAGGAGGGGTATCGGCTGACATGTCAGTTGTACATCCAGCAGGACGTGGAAATTTCTCAGGAGAATATAAAGATCAAGCCTCCTAAGAAAAGAAAAACTACAATCGCCAGGGTGAATTGAAAGCGGAGACAAGGTCCGGAAGGTGATGCGGATGAATTGTTTTGAACTGGCTAAGATGACATGGGAAGAAGTCGAGGCTTCTCTGGAAAAAGTGAGGCTGGCAATCATTCCTGTCGGAGCGCACGAGCAGCATGGTCCACATATGGTGGAGAGCTGCGATGCTGTTTTGGCAGAAAAAATGGCAGTCAAACTTGGAGAACGACTATTTCCATACGTACTTATTGCACCGACGGTCAACATGGGTGTCTCATTACATCATATGAATTTTCCAGGAACCATTTCCTTAAAGCCCACCACGCTGATCGCTCTGCTGAAGGACATGGTATCATCTCTATATCATCATGGCATCCGGCAGTTTTTATTTCTTAATTCACACGGAGGCAACCAATCAACATTGGATGTTGCCGTCAACATGATAAAAGAAGAAATGGATGTCGAACTATTTTATGCAAAAACAACATCTTCAGCAAAAAAGGCGATAAATAAAAATGTTAAGTCAACGCTGTTTGGCCATAGCTGCGAAAGGGAAGTGTCAGAAGCATTTTATCTGGCGCCTGAACTGATTCGGATAGAGAAACTTCAAAAAGGTGATATACAAGAAGCGGGAAGGTGGAGGCAGTTAAGACCTGGATGTGCGCTGCAAGGGTTTTATCACTATGAAGAAATGACCGCGAACGGCTGTATCGGAGATGCTCAGCTGGCTAATTATGAGAAGGGCAGGCAGATCGTTGAGGAAGCATTGGATACTCTTTCAAGTGAACTGATAAAAGTATTAAAGATAGAAGAAGATTCCATTATACGCTCAAACCGCTAATATATACTCTTAACATGCTAAGTTGGAAGTTATGAATTTATGAATCCCCATTAAGTTAAAAAAGGTAATGCCGCTTTATTTTTAACTTAAATGGTATACAAAATATCAAATACAAAAAATAAGGAGGAGTTTTACAATGACAGAACTATTATCAAAAGAGGAATTTCGTAAGGAATTGGAGATTGCAATCGCGGGAAATCACAGCCAGAAAGCTCCATTCACAGTAGCGTGGGCAGAAGGAAAGCTTGAAAGAAAACACTTTGCGAGATGGGCAGAAAATCATTATCACTACGTTGGACCGTTTGCAGACTACCTTTCCTATATTTATCATAATACTCCGATGGATGAGAAGTACGTAAGTGCAAAGGACTTTACTCTGCAAAATATGTATGAAGAAGAAATTGCAGGTGACCGTCATACGGACTTGCTAATTCGTTTTGCTGAGGCTTGCGGATCATCAGCAGAGAGAGTTGTAGATCCCAATAACATGGCCATCACAACACTTGGACTTCAAAGCTGGTGCTATGCAGTGGCAGCCCGTGAAAACTTTGTAGTAGCTACTGCTGCGCTTGTTGTCGGACTTGAATCCCAAGTACCTGATATCTATAGAAAACAGACACCCGCCTTGAGGGAAAAATATGGCTTTACCGATGAAGAAATTGAATTCTTCGACCTTCACATCGTATCGGACGAAATCCATGGTGAACGCGGATATAAAATTGTACTGGAGCATGCAGACACTCCTGAGTTACAGCAGCGCTGCCTGGAGATTGTGCGGACGGCAGCGAAAATGCGCCGCATGTATATGGACGGTTTATGGAGAGAGTACATTGAGCAGGATCTTGGGGATCTGATCAAATCTTAAAAAGCGTTACATTCCCCAGATTTAGCAAGTTGATAACGCATTGAACAGGCGTAAAACTTCTATAGTATACTTGCCTGCCGGACAGACCGCCGTTACTTCATATGGATGAAGCAATGGCGGTTTGGTTCAAAGGAAATATACGAGAAAAGGTGATCCATATTGCTGACTACTACTAAGGTCGAGACTTTCAAAAATTTAATTGGAGGCAGGTGGAGTGATTCTCAAAGCGGCCAAACATTCGCAAGTATCAACCCTGCCAATAAGGAAGAAATTGTAGGGTATTTCCAAGCCTCCAATGAAGAAGATGTCCGCCAGGCTATCGAAGCCGCTTCCGTCGCTTTTCCTCCATGGGCTTCCACGGCGCCATCCAAGAGGGCTTCCATTTTAAACAATGCGGCTGACATATTGGAGCAAAGCGCTGATACTTTAGCTCAAGAATTGACAAGGGAAGAAGGAAAGCATGTCAATGACGCGAGGAATGAAGTACTGAGATCTGCCCAGACGCTTCGTTTTTATGCAGTGGAAGGCCAGAGTTTTACAGGAGAGACATTTCCGCATGATGATCCAAACATGAAAGTTACCACTGAGCGGGAGCCGCTTGGGGTAGTTTCCGTTATTACTCCTTGGAATTTTCCAATCTCCATTCCGACCAGGAAGATTGGGCCGGCTTTGATCACTGGCAATACAGTCGTATTTAAACCTTCGTCAGATACACCACTCATTGCCTTCAGGCTGGTGGAAGCATTGCAAAAGGCAGGGATACCCGATGGAGTGATCAATTTTGTTACCGGAAAGTCTTCTGAAATCGGTGATAGTTTAGTGACCCACAAAGCGATCAAGGCTATTACTTTTACAGGGTCTACAGCAGCCGGAGAAGACATTCACAATAAAGCTTCTTTCACCACGAGGACACAAATGGAGCTCGGCGGGAAAAACCCTATTATTATTATGGATGATGCAGATTTGGACCTGGCTGCAGCGCTGACCGTCAATGGAGGTTTTTCTCTGACAGGTCAGGCATGTACAGGAACAAGTCGGGCAATCGTTCTGAAAAGTATTAAAGATGCGTACATCCATAAGCTGATTGAAAAAACAAGGAGCTTGAAGATCGGCAATGGTTTCGAAGAGGGAGTTAAAATTGGACCTGTCGCGAACCATCGCCAAATCAAAAACATCCTAAACTATATTGATATCGGCGTTCGGGAAGGGGCAAATCTCCTTTACGGGGGTAAGCAAATTACCGAGGGCGAGCATGCAAAAGGTTATTATGTGGAGCCTGTTATCTTTACGGACGTAAGGCCTGACATGCGAATAGCTCAGGAAGAAATTTTTGGTCCGGTGATTGCAGTGATCGAGGTGTCTACTTACGAAGAAGCTATAAAAGTGGCAAACGGAGTAGATTACGGCCTTTCCGCATCGATCGTGACCAATAACCTGAAGATCGCCAATGATTTCACAAGGCAAATTCAAGCAGGCACTGTGAAGGTGAACAGAACCACTACGGGTAACTTGATGAATGCACCGTTTGGCGGATTCAAAAAATCCAGTACAGCTACCTTCCGCGAGTCCGGAAGAGCCGGGTTGGAATTCTTTACACAAGTGAAAACAGTCTATGTAGGTTATTAGACAGGAAAGGGGAATATAAGGATGTCAGTTGCAGAGAAGAAAGTTTTTAAAACAGCTATTAAACTTGAATTGGAAGCAGCCAAACTTATGATTGAAGCGGCAAAAAAGAAATCGGAAGAAATTAATGTGGCGGAGACCATCGCGATTGTAGATGATGGAGGAAATTTAATTGCTTTGGAAAGAATGAATGATGCACGGATTACAGGGCCGGAAATTGCAATTGCCAAAGCCTACACGGCTGCAGGCCATAAGCGTTCCACTCACTTGTTTAATACAGAGCCATCGGGACCAGCACTTCCGGGAAATGAAGCATTTGGTATACAGCATATGATGCCGGGCAAGTTTGCTGTCTTTGTCGGCGGTTTCCCGATTGTTGTGGACGGTGAAGTAGTCGGAGGAATCGGAATTAGCGGCGGAAACGGAGAACAGGACACGGCTGTTGGAACTGCAGCATTAGAGGCATTGAAGAACCATGTGGAAAAAGACGGCTGGAAAGTAGAAACACAGGCAGACATCAAAAAATAAAGGCAGCATTCATTATTAAGAGGCCGGGACATAACTGACATATACAAGAATACATTGGCGGAAGAAATAAACGCTGACTCCCATTGGAGGAAAGTCTGTGAAGGCTCAGCCGCCCGCAGAAAGCGAAGTGTATTTCCGGCCGCGATGATATTCATTCAGCAAAATGTGTTCGGATTTTTGTTCAAACTCTTCTGTCCCGGCCCTATGTTTTCAAAACTTTATTTTGGTATACCATATACCAGGGAGGAGCAACGATATGCCTAAAATTCACTTTGTCAATAGCAACAAAACTTTCGATGTCCCGGAAAACTCCAATATCCTTAGAATGTCACTCCGTTATGATGGAGAACTTCCCAATCTTTGCGGAGGCGGAATTTGTGGAACATGCGTGTTTAAACCGGTGGAGGGTGCAGAACATCTAGATGATACTAAAAGACAAGAACAGAGGAAGCTGGGAGAAGAATGGCTTGAAAAGGGATACCGCCTGGGGTGCCAGACGTTCGTAAAAGATGGAGATGTATCCGTTGCCTGGGATTTGGAAATCACAAAACAGGTTAAGAGAAGAAAGCCGGATAAGCTAAAAAAATCACCTTCTGCAGTAAAATGACTTCCGGCTGTTTAAAATAACCTTGGAGGGAGCGCAATGTGGGTTTGTATTGATCATTTAAAGGAAGCAGTAAATTCTGCCAAAGCTCCTTATCTCATTAAGCCCCGATGCCGTATGAGATGTTCCCTTTGTGAGAAAGATGCCATTGTAAAATTGTTTGATGAAACTGTGACGCTTCAATATCAAGTAAGCAGAAAAGCATATGTGGAATAAGTTGGCGGAATATACCAGGAGTCATTGATTCATTTCAATCAATAAAAGGACCCTTATTTCGTACCGGGGGAAAAATACAATGATATGCGAGGTGATTCAAGATGCCTATATTTACGATCGTTAATAGGGATACTTGCATTAGCTGCGGTTCATGCGGAGACTTGGCACCTGATATTTACGACTATGATGAAGAAGGGCTGGCTTATGTGATGGTAGATGATAATCAAGGTTCTGTCCCAATTGAAGAGGAGTTTGCAGAAGATGTCCAGGATGCATTTGAGGAGTGCCCATCCGGCTCTATCCGTATCGCTGATGAATCTTTTGAAGGTGACCCGGACAAATTCGATAAGGTTACTACGTAGGGGAGCGTTTGGCCAGGACATTGCTTTTTTCCTGGAATATAGATGGACTGGAAGGAGTTCAGGGAGCAGATCATTCTGGCGTGGACATCGTTATGGTATAGCGCCTGCATAGAAAAATTCTTGTTTGCCGGTTATGCAGGTGTATAGGCTGTCCTCCCTTGCTCGAGCGTTCCTTTGTTCTATATTAAAAAACAGCTCCCCGAACGTGGTCAGTTACTTTTGGGCAGGATTTTTGGTTCATCAGGAGCTGATTTCCGGAAGCAGAAGTTTCCGGTTTGATGGAAGGAGAGTTCTGCATGTAAGGATGAGTTAAAAAGCGGGGGACATAGTAATGTTATTTGAAAAAGGAATGAAAGATTTAAGCAGCACATGGCCCGATTTGAAAGATGACGAGAATCCTTATGCTTTAGGCGTTATTTGGGGAAATGCAGTCATGAGGCCCGGGCAGGAACAAGGGGATAAAGGGGAACACCAACACATCGGTGTATTTGGTGCTCCAGTTATTCATACAGACGAAGCAAAAGAGGCAGCGTGGATTTGCATTATGAATTTGTTAGAAGCTTTGAAAGAGTTGATGGGAGATCTTCAACATGTGGAAAGGATTGAAAAGATTAATGGTTATATAGCTTCGACCAACGATTCTACAGAACATTCGAAAGTAATTCAGGCTGCTTCAATATTGTTAAAGGATATCTTTGGAGGAGAAAAAAAGGATGCCCGTGTGGCCGTAGGTCTGTCTTCATTAACTGGAGGGGCAACAGTAGAAATAGAAATTTTAGGAGAGTTAAAGGATTAAATTTTTCAAAGGAGTGACATGCATGAGCCGCGATGAAGAGGTGTTTGATCTGACCATTATCGGTGGGGGGCCGGCGGGCTTATTTACTGCTTTTTATGCAGGGATGAGGCAGATGTCTGTAAAAATCATTGAAAGTTTACCACAGCTTGGAGGGCAGCTTGCAGCGTTGTATCCGGAAAAATACATTTATGATGTTGCGGGATTTCCAAAAGTGAGTGCACAGGATTTGGTTGAGAATCTATGTCAGCAAATGTATCAGTTCGATCCTGTTGTGTGCCTGGAACAATCTGTTGAACAGGTGGAAAAGCAGGCCGATGGGACATTTAAGAGTACCACTAGCAGTGAGATCCATCAATCCAAAACCATTATTATTACGGCAGGAAACGGCGCATTCCAGCCCAGAAAATTGCAGCTGCAAGAAGCTGAAAGGTATGAAGGGGCAAATGTACATTATTTTATAAAAGATATTAAACAATTTGCAGGGAAAAGGGTCCTTGTGTTCGGGGGAGGCGACTCTGCAGTGGACTGGTCTTTAATGCTGGAGCCTATTGCCGAGAGTGTGACTATAGTGCATAGGAGGGATAAATTCAGGGCTCATGAGCACAGCGTGGAACAGTTGCGACGGTCACAGGTCAAGATACTGACTCCATATGTACCGGCAGCATTGGTTGGAGAAAACAGGGTGGAGCAGGTGGTTCTTCAAAAAATGGAGAGCAGTGTCAAGGAAGTGGTCGAGGTTGACGAGGTGATTGTTAATTATGGTTTTGTTACTTCTCTTGGACCTATAAAAAATTGGGGCTTAACTCTTGAAAAAAATTCAATTGCAGTTAATCACAATCTTGAAACAAATATTAAAGGCATTTTCGCTGTTGGTGATATCTGTACATACGATGGAAAGGTGAAACTGATCGCAACAGGTTTCGGTGAAGCTCCCGTTGCGGTAAGCAATGCGAAAATACACATTGATCCGAAAGCCAGGCTTCAGCCGCTGCACAGTACCTCCATTATGGGGGGAAATCGAGAAAAAAAGGGCGGGTTGAAAGAAGAAAAAAAGATGATCCATACTTAAAGGCTCAGGCTCTCACGGTGGAATTAATGATCTCAGGGTTTATATAGAGATGAACTATGGATCAATAGATGAAGAAGTTTGATTTTAAATTGGGAAACTTATGATGGTGAATATTCACTGAAACTTAGAAAACCTCAATGATCCAGGGAGGTTTTTTCTGTGAAATTCCACCTGGTCTGAACTCCCGTTTTTTGCATATCGTTAGTTTTTTGTTCGTGTATGTATTTTTATTGAGTTAAGAATAATGTTCAATTGTAGAAAATGTACCTTGCAAACCCGTCAACATAAACATGCCGGTCTCGTGTCTGGCCCATCCCGGAAACCGCAGTATTTAACCTGGAAAACCAGCTGCCAAAATCAGCGGCTGGTCCCCCATTATTCAAATAGATATTCCAGCCCTGCTCACCGTTGGATAAAGCTATCCGGCATGACTACTGCTGTCACATCTCCTTTTGCGCATAGGGTATCTCCTGCAAACACCTCAATGGTGGTTCTCCATTTTTTGGGATGTATTTCTTCAACGGTTCCAACCGCTTGTAAAATGGATTGAAGCGGTGTCGGTTTCACGAAATCAACTTGTAAGGAGGCGGTAACAAATCTTGGCGGAATATGGCCGCTTCCGGGTTCATAGCCATTTTTTCTATGGAGGGCAAGGGCTGCAGATCCTGTACCGTGACAATCAATCATGGAAGCCAGGAACCCTCCGTACGCAAAGCCGGGAACAGCCATATACTCATCTTTCGGTTCGTACAAGGTGAGGGTTTTATCTCCAAACCAACCTGTCCGGAAGTGATGGCCTTTTTCGTTTAATCGGCCGCAACCGAAGCAATGTGCAAATTCGGCAGGGTAATCATCTTGAATGGCGTGAATAACCTTATTCAAATCATATTCTCCTTTCATTTGTTATAAGCAGTTTAGTTTACAGAAATAGTGACATTCGATAAGCTCTTCTTAAGAATACCGAAGGAGTGGTGGCCATGAATCTGAATGAATGGTATGAGAAAGGATTAACTCCCGAGCAGTATATGGATTCGCTCGACTATCACAAAGACAACTTCTTACATATTTACGAAAACTTCCAACTGCCGGCGGATGATGAATTTTTTAATCAATTGAAAGAGAAAAACTTGCGTGTTGTTGCCTTAGCGGAAGTTTGGTGCGGTCACTGTATGCTGAATGTACCCGTTTTGTTAAAATTAGCTGAAAAAACAGATATGGGTGTCCGGATTTTGCCGCGGGATCAGCATCTGGAGCTCATGGATCAATATTTAACCAATGGCAAACGTGTCATTCCAATTTTTATCTTTATAGATGAAAATGGTGAGCAGGCGGCCAAATGGGGACCGATTACAGAATCAACAAAGGCCTTTGTCAATGAACTGAAAAAAGACGTGCCTCCCAAAGAGGATCCTGGTTACGATGAGAAATTTAAAGTCATGATCAAAAAGGTTGCAGAAGCATTCCGTGAAAATCCGGACTTCTGGAGCAATTCTTATGAAGACATGAAGAAAACATTAAGCGATGCGAAATAAAATAAAATTTGCCGGGCAGGATTGTTACGTTCCTGCCCTGTTTGTATGCTCAACTTTCAGTCCTTTAGCCACATTTCTTGTAATATCCAAAAATCGCGTAACAATCGATGGCTGGTAATGGTTTTGCAGTGTTACCAAACTTAGCTTCGTTTCGAGTCTGGGCTCAGCGAGGGGAATCATACGCGGGAGCCCCGGCCAATCAAATTGTATAAAATTGTATGGAATCACACTGATTCCTACTCCTTTCATGACCATGAAAAGCATAGGAAATACTTCCGTTCCCCAATATACAACATTTGGGGTAAAACCGCTGTCCTGACATGCTTTTATTATTTCTTCGGCAATCCCTGACCCATGGGAAGAGATGGGTAAAATAAAGTCTTCCCCGCGCAGGTCATAAATGTTGATGGATGGGCTTTCCGCCAGTGGATGGCCCGGGGGCAGTGCGATCAATAGCGGCTCGGTCATTAATGTGGATGTTTGAAGGTCGTCCGCTTCAAAAATCGTACGGACAATCCCGATATCTATTCTATGATTCCTTAACTCTTCCAATACATAGGCGGAGTTGCCTTCTTTTACCTTCATGACAATATTCGGTGATTCCTCCCGGAGCTTTTTGACAGCTTCCGGTATGAAAAACAAGTTGGCTGAAGTAATGCAGCCCACCGATACGGATCCACGACTGCCATTTTTGTGCTCCACCAGTTCTTTTACCATGTTGTCAGCTGATGCGACCAATTCTTTGCCTCGCTGATATAAAAACTCTCCGTCCCTTGTCAAAGTTAGCCGTCTTCCTGAACGGTCAAATAAGGAAACCCCCAGCTCTTTTTCCAGCTTGCCCATCATAATGCTTAATGGCGGCTGTGTCATACTCAAAGCCTCAGCCGCTTTAGAAACGCTTCCCTCTTCTACAATTTTTATAAAACATCGCAAACGATGAAGATCCATTTTTCCACCCTCAGTTGTTAAAATATTTATAATATATATGTGTTTCATATTAATTATATATTTGTAATAATAAAAAAATCAACTATACTAAAGCTTACATCATTAAATGAAAGGGTTTTCAAGAGTTTTATAACCTAATAGGGGGGGATCATCTTGAGAAAATTATCATCCTTACTTGCCGCTTGTGCGCTAATTCTTGTACTGGGGGCATGCAGCACTGACACCTCAAATTCTTCTTCCGATTCATCCGGCGGAGAGGACGGGGAACAAGAACTGGCAAAAGAATTAAAGCTGTTCTCTTTTGGTGATTACTGGCCGGAAGAAGTATTGAAGGGGTTTGAAGAGGAGTACGGTGTAAAAGTCATTTATGATCCGTATGGTTCCAACGCTGAAATGCTGACAAAAATTCAAAGCGGTGCGGTCGATTACGATATCGTTGTTCCTACCGACTATATCGCTGGACGCATGATAGAAAAAGAGATGCTTCAGGAATTGAATATGGACAATATCCCTAACTTTGAAAATATTAATCCGCTGTTCCATGAAAGAGACTATGATCCTGGCAATAAATATACTGTTCCTTATCTATATGGATATATCGGAATGGTTTATGACCAAACAAAAGTAAAAGATCCGGAGGGCTGGGAAGATCTCTGGAATCCTGAATACGCCGGCCATGTCCTGCTTTCAAACGTGGGCCGGGAAGCGTTGACCGTTGCACTCCAAAAGAACGGCTACAGCCAAAATGATGCAAGTGATGAAGCTCTGGAAGCTGCTAAAAAAGACTTGAAAGCTTTGCATCCAAATGTATACGCCTATGAAAGCACAGCTTCCGATATTCTTTCCGGAAACGATGTCTGGATTGGAGCGGCTTATTCAGGAACAGTTGGAATGGCCATGAAAAATAATGAAAACCTTATGTTCAAGATACCCAAAGAAGGCGGCACCATTTGGATGGACAACCTGGCTATTCCCAAGGTAAGCAAAAACAAGTATACGGCTGAGGTATTCATCAACTATGTTCTTGATGCTGAAGTCAGTAAAAAAATCACAGATGAAATTCCATACAGCAATCCGAACAGCGCAGCAGTAGAGCTGATGGGCGATGAAGAAAAGAACAACCCTGCAGCTTACCCGCCTGAAGAAGATGTAAAGCGTGCTGACTGGTACGTAGATATGGGTAAAGACTTGACAAAAATGGACCAGGCCTGGAGAGAAGTCATCGGACAATAACGAAGGAGGAAAGACAGCATGGAGCTGAACGTGGCAGCGGTACAGTATTACATCAGGGATATTAAAAGCGAAGCGGATTTTGTATCGCAGGTGGAGCAGGTGATAAACCGGGCAATGAAGGATCAGCCCCAATTTATTGTTTTTCCCGAATTTTTCACAACTCAGCTGGCTTGTCTGATCTCCTTTCGTTCTGAATATGAAATGATTAGAGATCTTCATCAATATACAGATCTTGTTCTGGATTTGTTCAGGCGGCTAAGCGTCACCCATGAGGTTCATATTGTCGGAGGTTCACATGTGGTACAAACGGAAGATGGCCGGTTCGTTAACCGGTCCTGTCTCTTTTATCCCGATGGTACATTTGTGTTCCAGGATAAAATTCATTTAACCCAGTTTGAGAAAAACATGTTTGAACTGGATGCCGGAAGCAAGCTGAATGTTTTTGAGACAGAGTGGACCAAGGTTGCTTTGCTTACTTGCTATGATATTGAATTTCCCGAACTGTCACGAAAAGCAGCAGCGGAGGGAGCCGAAGTTATTTTTTGTCCGTCATGGACAGAAACGATGCATGGGGCTTATCGTGTGGACCACTGCGCGAAAGCTCGTGCCATCGAAAACCAATTGTTTGTCGTCAAGACAGCCACCTTAAGTGACTTGCCGAAACTGGAAGGCTTTTCAACGAATGCCGGATTTGCGGGAATCTATTCCCCTTGCGATCCGTTTTTTCCAGAGGACGGCGTGTTAGCCAAAGGCATAAACAATAAAGAAATGATTGTGACTGGAACATTGGATATAAGTTCGTTGAGAAGATCTCGCAGGCATAGTCCTGCCCCCCTGCTGAGAGATATCCGCAACGATTTGTATGCAGTTGAATTTTCGGATGCAGGTACATGATCTTCGAGAGCCCCTGACCAGCACATCTATAGACTTGTGTAAAGCCTCTCGTCTCAGTGAGAGGCTTTACCTGTAACCAACAAATGGGGAGGAACTGGCCTTGAGACCGAAAACAAAAAAAATACTGGGCGCCTGGTCCGTTTTGGTTTATATGTTTTTCTATATACCAATTATTATCTTAATTGTGTATTCTTTCAACGATTCAAAGATCAGTACAACCTGGAACGGTTTTACTTTCAGCTGGTATGAAAAATTGGCATCAAACGAAGCGCTCATAGCCTCGATTGTCAACAGTTTGATCGTAGCGGGCGTATCCACGGTTATTTCCTTAATCATTGGGACTTGCGCTGCGCTGGCATTGAACCGATACCAATTTCCCGGAAAAAAATATATTGATCTATTGTTCTACGTTCCAATCGTCATTCCTCCGATTATTATCGGGGTTTCCATGCTGGTGCTGTATGCATGGCTTAATATTTCTTTGGGACTGTCGACGGTGATTCCGGGACATGTGGTGTTAAGTACATCTTTTGTAACTTTGCTTGTCCTTGCCCGGCTGCATGGGTTTGACAGCTCTCTGGAGGAAGCGGCCAGAGACCTGGGGGCAAATGGATGGCAGACATTCTGGAAAGTGACATTTCCATTGATTTTTCCAAGTATTATTGCCGGTGGATTGCTAAGTTTTACTATCTCTATCGATGAATTTGTCATCGCATTCTTTACGACTGGTCCGGGATCCAATACATTGCCGGTGATGATCTATTCTATCGTCCGAACCGGTATAACGCCTGAAATCAACGCTTTATCCACTATCATGATTATTGTTACGGTCGGGATTGTATTTCTGGGTGAAAAGTGGAGAGGATCTCTCGGAGATTAGCCGTAAAGGAGGGAACAGAAGTGAATCAAAACAAGAGAGTGGCTTATTTGCTGTTGGCACCGAGCTTATTACTGTTTTTATGTTTTTTAATCGCACCTATTGTGATGATTATCATTTTAAGTTTTACAACGAACGACGGATATGGAGGAATTGAGTATACTTTTACACTAGAAGCCTACAAGCAGGCATTCCAATCACTGTATGCCAGCATCTTTTTCCGGTCGATCATTTGGGCATTGATCGTGACAATTGTTTCTTTACTTGTCGGATATCCATTTGCCTATTTTATTTCACACGCAAAAAAGTGGAAAAATGTTTTGCTTTTCTTCGTCATTATTCCGTTTTGGACAAACTTGCTTGTCAGAACGTATGCCTGGATCATTTTATTAAAAAACGATGGTGTGATTAATTCCTTTTTGATGGCTATTGGTCTGATTGAAGGGCCGATCACAATGTTGTATACACCCTTTGCTATTTTAATTGGCTTAATTTATGGTTTCCTTCCGTTTATGGTTTTGCCTCTTTATACATCTATTGAAAAACTGGACAAAACGTATTTGGAGGCATCCGAAGATTTGGGAGCAAACCGGGTGCAAACGTTTTTTAACGTAACGGTACCTTTAACGCTTCCTGGAATTGTAGCAGGATGTTTTATCACATTTATTCCGGCACTGGGAATATTCGTTGTTCCCGATTTATTGGGTGGAAGCAAATCAATTATGATTGGAAATATTATCCGAGATGATTTTCAGGTAAATATGAACTGGCAGCTTGGGGCATCTGTGTCCATATTAATGACACTTGTTGTTCTGATTATGGTCGCTTTCTTTATCAAGCTGTCAGGAGACAAGGAAGCTCTATAAACATAAAAACCCGGAAGCTCCGGGTTTTTTATTGTGGTGCGCCCGGAAAGGGCGCAGTCTATAGGAGGCAAGTTCCGAGCCCGTGAAGGCAGAAGTAACGTTTAGCCCTGAAGAAAGCGGGCGGCAAACCTCCGGTCCGAGGAACACGAACTTCATACAAGGCTAGATATGACCGGGTGAGTTTGCCACACAAAACGAAGCCCCTTCTGCCGAAGGTCATATTAAGTAAATGAAGCGGACAGATGGAGGGAAAGACTGCGTTCTTACGTGGGGAGGTCTGGCCGGTACGCCAAGTACCCTTGGTAACCTGTCCAGTGATGGACAGCTGAACAGTCAGAAGTCAGCAGACGCCATAGTACCACCCGGCTTAAGACAAGTGGGAAGAGCTGAACAATTAAGAGAGAACAGAACCTTGGCTTCCAGTCATCTGTGTTAACCACAGATAACCGAAAGGCATGCTAGGAGGAGGAAATGGTGAATCCCATGGGGAACTCCAAGATGGTGGAGCAGAGACTGGCATCAATATCCAATTTGGTGGTGCGGCTACTTCGCCTTGGCGGACACGCCAAGCGTGTTCAGGAACTTCGATTCGCGGATCAGAAGAAGGCTTCGTATGTGTGTATGGAAGAATTGGAAGAAACCGAAGACAAAGGTGAGAAACTCATTGGACTCGGTGTTCCACCGGTGAAAGCATATGAATGGGGCTACTCACGCAAAAGTTACTGGAGGATATCCAAAAGCCCCACACTACACAGAGCCCTTGGAAATTCCTATGGGAGTTCACAAGGGCTCAAAAGTCTATTTTAAGTTTGAAGCAATGGTTCCTCAGTATTTTTTCTTTCTTCAGTGGAGAGCCTCCCGCTTCTTATATACAAAATCCGGTCTCCCAGCTTTTTGGCTTCTTCACGATGATGGGTTACAAGAATGATCGGAATCCGCCAGGATTTATGGATTCGAAGCAGCTCCTCATGGCTTTTGGATCTTGTATCATCATCCAAGGCAGAAAATGGTTCATCCAACAATAGAGCGTCCGGTTCGGTCGCGAGCGCCCTGACAATGGCCACCCGCTGTTTTTCCCCGCCTGAAATTTCAGATGGGTATTTGTCGGCCAGATGTTCAATTTTCAGTTCCTTCATGAAGTTTTTTGCAAATGCTTCTTGTTTCATACCGTAGGCAATGTTCTTCCAGACGGTCATGTGTGGAAACAGAGCATAGTCTTGAAATAAGTAGCCAATTTTCCTTTTTTGAATAGGTATCAAGGATTTTCCGTCAAAGAAAGTTTTGTCATTTAATCGGATCTTTCCGGCATCAGGATGGGTAAGGCCTGCAATGCAGTTGAGGATCGTTGTTTTCCCTGAACCGGAAGGGCCGAAAAGAACAATAATTTCGTTCTTTGCGGAAAAATGGACACTCAGATCAAAGTGAGACAGTTTTTTTTGAATATCGACAGTTAGCATGGCTGACCTCCATTTATGATTGCGAGTGTTTCATCATGCTCCTTTTACTCCACCAGTTCAGCCATACAATGGCACTGAAGCCGAGGGCTACAATGATGACCACCCAAAATGCAGCCACCTCCATATTGCCTGATTCAACAGCAAAGTAGATGGCCAGTGGAATGGTATCTGTCACGTTTGGGATGTAGCCGGCAATCATCAGGGTCGCGCCGAATTCTCCCAGTGCGCGTGCAAAGGAAAGGACCGTTCCTGCAAGGAGGCCGGGCCAAGCCAGCGGAAAGGAAATGGTCCAAAAAACTTTCCACTTAGAGGCCCCCATGGTATAGGCTGCATTTTCTACATTCGGATTATATTGCTGAAAAGCGGCAGAAGCGCTTTGGTACATGAGCGGAAATGAAACGACGATGGCTGCAAGTACCACTCCATACCAGGTAAAAACAATCTGGAAATCAAACAGGTCCAGCAGAAGTTTTCCGATCATGCCGTTCTTTCCAAAGAGAAAGAGCAGGCCAAACCCGACTACGGTCGGTGGAAGGACGAGCGGGAGCATAATGATGGCTTCCACTACACTTTTTCCAAAAAATGTATTTCTTCCGATGATCCTCGCAAGTGCAACTCCCGTAATAAACACGAAAATGGTTGCAATCGCCGCTGTTTTAAATGAGAGAATTAATGGTGAATAGTTCATCGTCTCCATTATGATCACTTCTTAAATCCGTATTTCTCAAAAATGTCTTGCGCTTCTTTGCTGTTTAAAAACTGCAGGAA
This sequence comes from Siminovitchia sediminis, assembly GCF_042680885.1. Taxonomy (NCBI): domain Bacteria; kingdom Bacillati; phylum Bacillota; class Bacilli; order Caryophanales; family Bacillaceae; genus Siminovitchia; species Siminovitchia sediminis. The sequence goes on from NZ_JBHUEO010000003.1 coordinate 22,619, forward strand.
CTCCTGTGCCTCTTCTTCATGTTTCGTTCCGGATGTAACGGCACCGGGATAAATGATGGGGTCGTGAAAAGAACGATCCGCCTCTGTCAGGATACGAATGGAATCGGATGTCATTGCATCGCTTTTATAAACAAACCCGAGTTCGGCATTCCCCGTTTCCACATAGGTTAATACCTGCCGTACATCCTTGGCCCTAACAAACTTGTCATCCTGGTCTTCCAGTTCATCCCACTTATTTACATATTGCAGTACTTGTTTTGTATATTGTCCGGCAGGAACGCTATCCGGATTTCCAATGGCTATTTGGCTGATGTCACGGGGATCGATTTGGCCGACGGATTCATATGTAAGGCTCGTATCTGGACCAGCAACCAAAACAATTGTGTTTCCTGTAATACTTACTTTTGTATCAGATATGATGGCGTTTTCTTTTTCCAGCATATTCATCCAATCCTGATTGGCAGAAATAAAGATATCTGCTGGGGCTCCCTGTTGGATCTGTTGGGCCAATGTTCCTGACCCTCCAAAATTAAACGTTATATCCACTGGATGGTCCGCTTCATATAAATCTTTAATCTCCTCCAATGCTTCTGTGAGACTGGCTGCCGCGGAAATGGTCAGCGGCGTTTTTTCTACCTTTTTACCTGAGCCTGCGGTGCTGTTGCTGCAACCTCCAAAAAATAACAGTGCTCCCGTCAGTATAAACATAATTAATTTCTTCATTTTTTCCCCCATAAGACCTGTTGCTTTATGCCAGGTTTTCTAGCTTTCTCTAATTATATCTCATTATAGTTTGCCTTTTTGTCTAAGTAAATCATAAGATGTCATAATGGATCACAGCGAGTTGCCGTGATCTTATAAGCAACCCTCAATGTAAAGAGACTCCAAACGGAGGTTAGAATAAAAACAGCTGCTGACAATGGATTCCAATTGAACGGTTCACATCATAGAGGGGAAATACATCCCGTCCATATTAAGCTTGCAGCTGGAACGGAATAATTATAAGGCTGAAACTCTGTCTGACATTCCAAACAGTAGGAATCAGGAATATCCGCAGTTTTCTGAAAGAAATGATCCCGCTCTCACATATGAAGCACGGAAGAAACCAGCCGATATGTATTCAACATGGAGACAGCCTTCCTTGACGCAGAAAAAATCACGAAGACTTTTTGGGAAAAACGATCGCAGCTTTTTCCCTGTTTACACAAATCGCTCCCGGAAATCTTCTTGTTTTCCCTCGTCTGCTAAGCTGTCGGGGTTTTTATTCATGGGTAAAAAGGAACCATTTTTTCTCTCCCTTATTGTTCATCCCTCTCATAAAAAAGCAGTACATGACATAATTCGACCGTATCCTGAAAAAACTTTTTCGTGATTAAATTTCAAAAATGAAATAACAAATTTCACTCATGAAATTTTTCTGGCCTGAAAAGAAGGGGAATAGCGATGTTCGCTGCTTTTTGATGGTTGGCATGATACTTGCAAAATACTGTTGCCAGACAGTGAAAATGAGAGGTGAAAGGTGAATGACCCGTTACGAATATGGCGGAGACGAGTTTATTTTTGTCGAATTGGCAGAAGAAATGAGCTTGGAAGTCAACTTTCAGGCAATGGCAATTACAAAGCAATTAAAAGAGGAAAACATACCAGGGATCTTGGATATTTGTCCATCCAATGCCTCCTATATGGTTCGTTTTGAACCTGAGAAAATTCATCCGGACAAGCTGATTTCAAAATTGAAAGAGCTTGAGGAAACCATTACTATTGAGGATTTCGAACTATCTTCCAGAATGGTCGATGTTCCGGTTCTGTTTGAAGATCCATGGACTCACGAAACAGTCATGCGCTTTAGGGACCGCCACCAAGATCCGGATTCCACAGACCTGGAATACTGTGCACGTATAAATGGATACGATTCCAAAGAAGCTTTTATCGAGGCCATCACGGGATCCCCATACCTGGTCAGCATGATCGGTTTTGTTCCGGGCTTGCCTTGGTGTTATCAAATGGTGCCCAGAGAGCAGCAGATTGAAGCTCCAAAGTATGCACGTCCCCGAACATTTACACCTGAACGCGCTTTCGGGCTTGGAGGGGCTTTTACAGTGATCTATCCAGTAGACGGTGCCGGGGGATATCAGCTGTTTGGAATTGCTGCAGCACCTATTTTTGAAAGGGACAGCAAGCTGTATGACTTCAAGGATTCCATGACGTTCCCGAGACAGGGAGATATCTTCAGATACCGCAGTGTAACAAGGGAAGAGTATGACAAGATCCGGAAGGAAGTGGAAGATGGCACGTTCCGCTACTTGACTAAGGAAATCACATTTACACCGAAACAAGTTCTGGACAATCCGAAAGCGTTTTCCGAAGAAGTGTTAAGGAGGTTGTACGGATGATTAAAGTGAAAAGTCCCGGTTTGCAAACAACAGTTCAAGATACTGGACGTATTGGACATTATGAGGTCGGCATGCCTCCTTCCGGTGCAATGGATCAATATTCATATAAAGTGGGCAACCTTCTTGTCGGAAACCATGAAGGAGCTGCGTCGCTCGAAATTACATATATGGGGCCTGTCCTTGAGTTTGAAGAGGATGCTGTCATTGCCCTGACAGGAGGGGAGATCCCTCCAAAAGTGAATGGAGATCCGGTCCCCATGTGGGAGACCTTGGAAGTAAAAGCCGGTGATACCCTTTCATTTGATTTCGTAAAAACGGGAGCACGAGTGTACCTTGCAGTACGGGGCGGAATCGATGTTCCGGTCATTATGGAATCAAGAGCAACCTATACGTTATGCGGTATAGGAGGGTTGGAAGGCCGTGCCCTTCAGGAAAATGATGAACTGAAAATAGGCAATGATCATCACGGGCGAGTAAAGATCGGTACACGGGTTCCGGATGGATTAATCCCGACTTTTTCCAAACAGCATGACATTCGTGTCATTATGGGTTTATGCAGCTACCGGCTGACTGACAAAGGGAAAAACACATTTTTATCCACGGAATGGACTGTTACTCCGGAGGCAAACCGTGTGGGTTACCGCTTTAAAGGAGAACAGTTGGAATTTGTCGATAGAGAGCAGCCATTTGGTGCAGGAAGCGATCCTTCGAACGTTGTTGACTTGGGTTATCCGATTGGTTCCATCCAAGTCCCCGGAGGCGTCGAACCGATTGCCCTGTTGAATGATGCAGTAACCGGGGGAGGATATGCGACCATAGCCACGATCATCAGTCCCGATCTAAACAAGATGGCTCAAGTGAAGACGAATGAAAAGGTACGTTTTGTCTCCGTTAACATTGATGAAGCATTGGAAGCCAGAAAAGCTGAAAAAGAACGAGTGGAACAAATCAGAAAACAAATTCAATCTCAACAGGAGGGTTAATTCATGGCAGAAAACAAAAAAATTGTATCGCCGATTCCAGGAGTGTTTTACCGCAGGCCATCCCCCGATAAAGACGTATATGTGAATGAAGGTGATGCCGTAAAAGCAGGGGATATTATTGGCTTGGTTGAAGTAATGAAAAATTATTATGAAATTAAAGCAGAAGAAGACGGTGTGATCGACAGTTTTACAGCCGAAAATGAACAGGTTGTAGAAGCCGGACAAGAAATAGCAACTTTGAAATAAACAGCCTTTGAAAAGGGGACATGAATGTGCTTTTTAAAAAAGTTTTAATTGCAAACAGAGGAGAGATTGCACGCAGAGTGATTCGTACGTGCGAGCGGCTGGGCATCGAGACAGTCGCCGTTTATTCCGAGGCTGATGCTGGAATGCCGTTTGTAAAGGAAGCAACAACAGCTGTCTGTGTTGGCCCTGCGCAGGCGAAGAAGAGTTATTTGGATATTGACAATATTATTCAGGCGGCTAAAGAAACGGGAGCGGATGCCATTCACCCGGGCTATGGGTTTTTATCAGAAAACCCTGCGTTTGTACGCAGATGTGAAGAAGAAGGGATTACATTTATCGGTCCGTCTGCCAAAGCAATGGAATTAATGGGCAGCAAAATAGAGGCAAGAGCCAAAATGCAAGAGGCAGGAGTTCCCGTAGTGCCGGGATCCGACGGCCGGTTGCAATCGCTTGAAGAAGCACTCGAACTTGCTGAAGAAATTGGCTATCCGCTGATGTTGAAAGCGAGTGCAGGCGGTGGCGGAATCGGCATGCAGCTGGTCAGCAATGCAGACGAACTAAAAAGTGCCTATGGTTCAACAAGGCAAAAAGCGGAGTCGTTTTTCGGCGATGGAGCACTGTTTCTTGAAAAATGGATTGAAGAACCGCGCCATATTGAAGTGCAGATTGCAGCTGATAAACACGGTCATGTCGTTCATTTATTTGAAAGGGAATGCTCTGTGCAGCGGAGAAATCAAAAAGTGGTAGAAGAAAGCCCATCACCTTATTTGGATGAAAAACTGAGGGAAGAGCTGCTGGAAACGGCTGTTCGCGGAGTCCGGCATATCGGATACAAAAACGTCGGAACGATGGAGTTTATTTTCGACGGGGAAAAAAATTTCTATTTTCTCGAAATGAATACCCGCCTTCAGGTTGAGCACCCGGTCACGGAGGAAATTACAGGGCTTGATTTGGTAGAGCTGCAGCTGAAGCTCGCTGCCGGGGAAGAAATGCCGTTTGAACAGAAAGATATACAAAAGAACGGCCACTCTATTGAATGCCGCTTATATGCCGAAGATCCTAAAACTTATTTTCCATCACCCGGAACAATTCAGCGTTTGGTTTTGCCTAAAGAAGCCAGGCTCGATTTTGCCATTGAAGAAGGGAGCCAAGTTACTCCTTTCTATGATCCGATGATCGGAAAAATTATCGTCCACGCAAACACCCGTGACCAGGCCATTGATAAAATGGCGGAGGCCCTAAGCCGGCTTGAGGTGGAAGGCATCACAACAAACCGTGAGCTGCTCAGCGATATCATGGACAATGACAGCTTCAAAAAAGGCCAATATACTACGAAATTTTTGGGTGAATTTCAGAAAGTACGGAAGTAGGTGAAGAAGTGGTTAAAGTCGATCTGAACTGTGATATGGGTGAAAGCTTTGCCCTCTACGAGCTGGGAAATGACGAGGAAATGATGAAATATATTACTTCCGCCAATATTGCCTGCGGATTTCACGCTGGAGATCCATCAGTCATGAGAAAGACGATTGAATTGGCAAAAGAGCATGGGGTTGCAATCGGAGCACACCCCGGATTTCCGGACCTGCTCGGTTTTGGACGCAGATATATGACTTGTACTGCCCGGGAAGTAAAAGATTATATCACCTATCAAACTGGGGCATTACGGGAGTTTGCACGCGCAGCGGATGCAGAAATCCAGCACTGCAAGCCCCACGGGGCATTATTTATGAAAGCGATGGAAGATAAAGAGATTGCGAGGGCTGTCCTTGAAGCCATTCATGATATAAACCCGGACACGATTGTTTTCGCCCTGAACAATTCTGAAGTATGGGAACAGGCGAATCAGATGGGAATTCCCGTAGCGTTGGAGACATATTCAGACCGGGAACACACAGAAAATGGTTCAATTGTTCTGACGAGGAAAGGTTCTGCTATTCAGGATTATAATGAAATGGCTCAACGGGTTGTACGTATGGTTAAAGAAGGAAAAGTAACTACGCATGATGGAAAAGAAGCTTCACTGAAGGCTCAGACTGTCTGCATACACGGGGATACGCCGGGGGCGCCAGCGCTTGCCAAAGCAATTGTCCAGGCCCTGAAAGATAATGATGTGCAAATTGTCCCTATAAGGGAGATTATTTAGGAAGTTACACAATCTCAACAGTCAAAGGCACGCAGGATGGGCGGTGTGTACGTTTCCGTTCATCCGGCACTATGTAAACTACTAAAGGAGTGCTACCAGTGAAACTAGAAAACTCTCATACGTTTAAAGGTGTTTCCGCCGAAACACTTTGGAAAACCCTTCAAAATAAGGAGGTGTTGCGCGGGGCTTTGCCGGGATGCAAAACTTTTGATGAAGTGGAACCGGATGTCTATGATGCCGAGCTCGGAATTAGTGTCGGCCCTGTCAAAGGGGTATTCACGGCTGAAGTCCGTCAGGTGGAAAAAAGGGAACCGGAATTTTACAAGCTGCTTGTCCATGGTAAAGGAAAACCTGGTGAAATTGATGCAACCGCTGACATGAGCATAGAAGAATCAGAGGCAGGAGCCATACTTACCTGCGTGGCTGATGTAAAAGTCACGGGAATGCTTGCTTCTGTAGGTCAGCGGGTCATGGGCGGTGTTGCCAAGCTTTTGCTGGGGCAGTTCTTCAAAGATATTGAGAAAGCAACAAAATCACACGCCAACCTGTAACAGATCATTTATATGGAGGAGGAACGGTTCATGACAGACAATAAAATGAAGGTGACAATGACCGTGAACGGCCGGGAAAGGAGTGCGGATGCTGAGCCCAGAACGCTCCTGGTCCACTTTTTGCGTGAGCAGCTCGGCTTGACCGGAACACATATCGGCTGTGATACGACCCAATGCGGAAACTGTACCGTATTGGTTGACGGCCAAGCAGTTAAATCATGCACAACACTTGCCGTACAGGCGGACGGATCAGAAATTACAACAGTTGAAGGGCTGGGAACTGCTGATAACCTTCACCCGATTCAGCAGGGATTTTGGGAAGAACACGGACTTCAATGCGGTTATTGCACGTCAGGTGTAATGATGGACATGGTGGGCCTATTAAAAGAAAACCCAAATCCGACAGAGGAAGAGATCCGGCAAGGCCTGGAAGGCGTCATCTGCAGATGTACCGGTTATCAATTCATCGTTAAAGCCGTTCAGAGAGCAGTTGAAATTATCAAGGAATCCGGTCAGCCTATTTCAGAAAAACAAGTTGCTGGGGAGGTGCGCTCATAATGGCAAATGTTGTTGGTGAGCGTTTGATAAGGAAAGAAGACCCCAAGCTGATTACGGGGTCAGGTACGTTTTTTGATGACATTCAATTGCCGGGCATGCTCCATGCCGCTATTTTAAGAAGCCCTCATGCACATGCAAAGATCAAAAGTGTCAATGTAGAAAAAGCTTTGGAAGTTCCGGGAGTAGTAAAAATTTATACCGGGAAAGATCTGCAAGGCAGGATTGGCAGAATCCCTTCTTCATGGCTGGTTCCTGATGCCGATTTGAAAGAGGCTCCACAATATCCTTTGGCAATCGATCGTGCCCGTTACGTTGGCGATGGAATTGCCCTGCTGATTGCTGAGGACAGATATATTGCAAGGGATGCGCTGGATTTAATAGAGGTAGACTATGAAGTGCTTCCTGCAGTGGCTCACCAGGAAAAAGCGATGGAAGACGGGGCACCGCTCGTTCACGATGATGTGGAAGGGAATATCGCTCTCCATTGGAAAGCAGGAGAAGTTCCCCAAGAGGTGTTTGACCAGGCGGAAGTGGTTGTAAAGGAAACATTCCATGTTCAGCGGGTGGCGCCGAGTGCGATGGAGACAAGGGCATCCATCGGTCAATATCATCCGGCTACCGGTGAGTTGACACTGTATATTTCATCACAGAATCCTCATATTCACCGAATGGTTTTATCTGAAGTGCTTGATATTTCGGAAGCGAAACTCCGGGTCATCGTTCCGGACATGGGCGGAGGTTTTGGAGGGAAAATTGGTGTTTACCCGGATGAAGCATTGATTGGCTATGCAGCGCGTGATCTTCAGCAGCCGATTAAATGGATTGAGACACGCAGTGAACATTTCATGGCATCCAACCACGGGCGCGATGAAATCATTACGGTCGAATTGGCAGGAAGCCGTGATGGAAAGTTTTCGGCCATCCGTGTAAAGAATATCGCCAATATGGGTGCATACCTGTCTACAATGGGTCCTGGAGTGCCAACGATCGACTTCGGCCTCATGATTACGGGGGCTTATGATATTCCTCAGGCTGCAGCTGAATCATACGGTGTCTATACCAATACAACTCCTACAGACGCTTATCGCGGCGCAGGGAAGCCTGAAGCGACTTATCAGATTGAAAGAATCGTAGACTTGTATGCCAGAGAAATTGGCATGGATCCGGTTGAACTCCGAAAAAAGAATTTCGTGCCGAAAGAATCATTCCCCTATACGAATGCCATGACACTGGTATATGACAGCGGGGACTATGAAAAGCCTTTGAGGAAAGCGCTTGAAATGATTGACTATGAAAAACTCCGCCAAGAGCAAAAGGAAAAGCGGAAAGAAGGCAAACTCCTGGGCATCGGGTTCTGTACATACGTGGAATTGTGTGGATTTGGACCGTCCGAAGTTGCCGGTGCCATCGGGTTCCAAGGCGGAATCTGGGAAAACTCAACAGTTCGCGTCAGCCCGCATGGGAAAGTAACGGTTTTTGCCGGAACTTCTCCTCACGGTCAAGGCCATGCGACCACTTTTGCCCAAATTGTTGCAGATAAGCTGGGCGTTCCGATGGAAGACATCGAATTGGTCTTCAATGATACTGAAAAAGTTTCCCAGGGCTGGGGTACGTATGGATCCCGTTCAACTGCAGTCGGGGGAGGAGCTGTCGCCATTGCTGCTCAACGCGTAGTTGATAAAGCGACAAAGATAGCTGCCCACGAACTGGAAGTTTCCACAGAGGACATTGAATTTGAAAATGGTGTATTTAAGGTGAAAGGCGTTCCGGGCCGCGAGCGTACCTTCCAGGAAATTGCAAAATCTGCCAACTATGCCTGGAACCTGCCTGAAGGAATAGAGCCGTCTTTGGAGTGCCAGGCATTCTTTAATCCTGAAAACTTTGTCTATCCGTTTGGTACCCACGTGGCGGTTGTAGAGATCGATGAAGAAACAGGAGTCGTGGAGTTAAAGCGTTATATTGCTGTGGATGATGTGGGACGAGTCATTAACCCGCTTACAGCCACCGGACAGGTACATGGCGGAATTGCACAGGGGGCAGGACAAGCCATGTGGGAAGGCATTGTCTACAATGAGGAAGGCCAGCTGATGTCCGGTACCTTCATGGACTACACGATGCCAAAAGCCCGTTTCTTCCCTGAAATAGAAAATGCCTTCACTGAAACATTGTCGCCTGTCAACCCGATCGGAGCTAAAGGTGTAGGGGAAACAGGTACAACTGCTTCCATTGCAGCCGTTATGAATGCTGCAGTAGATGCCCTATCACCATATGGTGTTACAGATATCGACATGCCGCTTAAACCAGAAAGAGTTTGGAAGATCATTCAGAAGGGGAGGGAACAAGCATGATTCCTGCTAATTTTGATTATGTTCGTGCTGAATCCGTTGATCATGCTATTCAACTGCTCCAGGAGAGTGACGGAGAAGGAAAACTGATTGCCGGCGGGCACAGCCTGCTCCCTTTGATGAAATTCAGGCTGACCGAGCCCGGAACTTTAATTGATATCAGCCGGATTTCAGAGCTTAAAAGTGTTAAGAAAGAAGGTGACCGTGTCGTTGTCGGAGCGATGGTGACGCATCGCGATGCGGCAAACGATCCGGTGATTAAAGAGTATATTCCTTCCCTGGCCTCTGCTGCAGGTCAAATAGGTGATATGCAAGTCAGAAACAGAGGAACGGTAGGCGGGAACATCGCTCATGCGGACCCTGCTGCTGACCTTCCTGCCCCGGCCATTGTTCTGGATGCCCAAATTACGATTCAGGGTGAAGATGGAGAGGAAACAATGGATCTCGATAGTTTCATTCTTGGGCCTCTGATCACGATGATGCCGGAAAACAGTGTAGTGACGAAAGTATCGTTTGCTATTCCGCCATCTCATACGAAACAAACATACCTGAAATACTTCCATCCGGCATCCGGATATCCTGTAGTGGGTGTGGCCGCAGTTGCCGGCACGGATGAAGATGGAAAAATTGATTACATTCGCGTAGGAATTACAGGGGCCGGAGACAAAGTTTTCAGGGCAACTTCAGTGGAAGAAGCCTTAATGGGTCAGGTTCCCTCAGAATCTGTCATTGATTCGGCATCCGGCCTTGCTGCGGATGACGGCGACATGGGAAGCGACTTATTCGCGTCCGAAGAGTACCGTGAACAACTCTGCAGAGTATATACAGCACGCGCATTGAAATCTGTATTATTGTAATATGTTTTTCGCCAGCTGCCCCGCTTGAGCCCCCAAGGTGAGGCCGATTCCCTGCAGAGGCATACTTCCGCGGAATCACCGGATGCTCACGGGGCCGGCAGGCTATTTACTTTTATACTCAGGGACCTGCGCTTGATTGGTGCGGTCCCTCAGTTTTTGAACAACATTCTCCAAATGGGGTGATCTTTATCGGACGCCAAGCACAATCCATCGAAGAAGCATTTAAGCAACAAGGGTATATCACTGATCAACCAACATTAACAGCGTTACACCTTGTAACAGCGCTGAATAAGCCGCTGCTGATCGAAGGCCCGGCAGGTGTAGGCAAGACAGAACTGGCGAAGGTGCTGGCCAAATCCTTGAATACTCGGCTCATCCGGCTGCAGTGTTATGAGGGATTGGACGCGAGTTCAGCTTTATATGAATGGAATTACGCAAAACAAATGCTCCATATCCGTTTGACTGAAAATAGTGAAGACTCCATTGAAGAAAAAGAAGCATCTATATTCAGTGAACCTTTCCTCCTCACACGCCCCATTCTGGATGCCATGACAGATGAGCATGCCTCTCCGGTTCTTCTCATTGATGAAGTAGACAGGGCGGACGAGGAGTTTGAAGCGTTTCTGCTGGAAGCTCTTGCCGAATTTCAGGTTACCATTCCTGAGTTGGGCACGATTCAAGCAAAATATCCGCCCTATGTCATCTTAACTTCCAACCGGACACGCGAACTGAGTGATGCCTTGCGCAGACGCTGCCTGTATCAATGGGTGTCCTATCCGGATTTTGAGAAAGAGTCTGCCATCCTGCATGCACGTATACCTGATATGAATAAAAAATTAACGGAACAGATTGTCCGCATGATGCAAACGATCCGAAACATGCCGCTTTCCAAAATTCCCGGTATAGCGGAAAGCCTTGATTGGGCATATGCGCTGATGGCATTGAACCAAAGCGAACTCGATAAGGAAGCGGTTCTTCAAACGCTGGGTTGTTTCATTAAAGATCAGGAAGACTGGCAAGCCGTTGAAAAAGAAATCAGGCAAGGGAACCTGCTTTCTTTGGCTAAGGAATAAGGGAGGGATGGCTTATTCCAACCAGAACGCTTTCCAACAAAATTCTTGAGCTTTGCAGACTTTTGCGCGAACGGGGTTTCTTGATCGGCCCGCAGGAAACAATGGACAGCATCCGTGCGGCTGAATCGGTCCATATTTTTGACAAAGAGCAGTTTAAAACGGCCTTAAGGCTTGTTCTGTGCTCCCGAAAGGAAGATCAGCCTATATTCGATTATGCTTTTAAGGAAGTTTTTTCCAATACGAAAGAAAATAGGACAAGTGACAATCTCCTTCATTATTTAACAGATGAAGGGAATAAGGCAAAGCCGACAAAAGAAACAACAGAGCAGAGAAATCCGCAAGAAGAAAAGGAAAAGGAAAAATCACATAAAAATAAACAGCCTCTTGCCGCCAGCATTCCCGGGAAAAACACATCAGGCGGGGAGACAGGCGGCGGTGAGAAGCGCAAGGTCTCTTGGTTTGCTTCCAATACAATCCTAAAGCAGGCAGATGAATTTCAAGCATTCATCCCGCACGATGAGTTGGAAGTTATGAAGCAAGCCGCGAAAATGCTGGTCAAAAAAATATCACTGACACGGGGACATACGTACCAGACAGCCAAAAAAGGGACGAGACCGGATATTCGCAAGACGATGCGGGACAGTCTTCAGACAGGCGGTTATCCTGTCCATTTGTATTGGAAAAACAGAAAGAGGCACAGCGCCAAATTTGTTTTACTTTGTGATGCCAGCCGTTCCATGTCTATATATGCACAGCGGTTCCTACAGTTTGCATATGCATTATCCACCTGTACAAAACATGTTGAAGTATTTCTGTTTTCAACGAAAATAAAAAGAGTAACGGAACAGCTGCTGGAACGACGGGCAGACCTTCCGGTATTGAATCAGCTGGGAGACTCATGGGGCGGCGGAACATGTATCGGGGAATCTATTTATTCCTTTGTCCGGGATAATGGACCGCAAATGCTTCACCGTGATACGGTGGTGTTGATCGCCAGTGACGGCCTCGATGCCGGGGATATTAGCCACATGGCATGGTCGATGAGGGAAATCCACAAAAGAACTGCAGCTGTTTTATGGCTGAATCCGCTTTTGGCAATCGAAGGCTATGAACCGACTGCGCGGGGGATGAAGGCAGCATTGCCGTTTATTGACCTTTTTATCGAAGCATCTGACGCACAATCATTCATGAGACTTGCAAAAAAAGTGAAGATCAGGAGGTAAAAAAATGGCTGAAAATGAACAAATCATACAAGCCGTCGCCGATACAAAGGCAAAAGGGGTCCGGGCTGCCCTTGCAACGGTTGTCCGCGTATATGGATCTGCCTACCGCCGGGAAGGGGCAAAAATGCTCATTGATGAAAATGAACAAATGACAGGAATGGTCTCAGGCGGCTGTCTGGAAGCGGATGTCGGAGAAGTAGCCAAGCAGGTCATCAGTTCAGGAGTACCCATGCTAAAAACCTATGACATGGATGAAGATCTTGTGTGGGGGCTCGGCCTTGGCTGTCCGGGAACAGTCGATATTTATATTGAACCGGTTCCACAAGAACAAGACGATGCGTTTGATCAATGGCTGGCAAGCATTACTGAAGAACAAACCTGCGCGCTTGCGACCGTTTTAAAAGAGGAAGGGGTTGCTGAGCGGATATTTATTCCTCAAACAGGAGCGCCAGTTGGAAGCTTTCATGAGCTAGGTGTACAGGACCGGGCCATTACATTGGCCCGGCAAAAGATGAAGGAGAAAAATCCATTGTCGTCTTCGCAGGCCTTTACTGCAGATACAGGGGAAGAGATCAATGTATTTATTGATATATATGTTCCACCTGCTGAACTGATCATATTTGGTGCAGGACATGATGCCATTCCAGTGGCCAAGTATGCCGTATCCCTTGGATGGAAAACAACCGTTGTAGATCCCAGGCCCTACTACAATACAGAGGAAAGGTTTCCGGGTACGAAGAGAATCCTTGTGGACACTTCCAAGTTTGAAAGTGAAGTCCAGATTAAGCCGCATACCTATGTCATCGTCATGAACCATCATATCGAAAGAGACAGGGAAACACTTAAGTTTGTTGTGCCTTCAGCTGCTCCGTATATCGGTGTACTGGGTCCGCGCAAACGGCGCAATAGGATGATGGAAGCCATTCAAGAAGAAGGAATCAAGTTTACAGAAGAGCTGCTTGAAAGAATGCACAGCCCGATCGGTCTGGACATCGGTTCAGAATCTCCTGAGGAAATTGCCATTAGTATTGTGGCTGAAATCATTGCTATTCAAAAAGGACATGAAGGCGGCTTTTTAGATGGGTCACATACGATCCACTCCGTTTCGAAAACTGCCGATTAAAAGGTGGGTAAGGCTATGAAGGACGAGAATATAGGGGCAATTATTCTTGCTGCAGGTACAGCATCCAGAATGGGAACAGCCAAGCAACTGCTGAACCTGGGAGAAAAGCCTATGCTGGCACGTGTCATTGATTTAGTCTTGACAGAAAATTTTTCTGAGGTTATCGCTGTAATCGGACATGAAGCAAATAAAATCCAAGAAACAATTCCTGTACCGGATGTGCGTTTTCGCTGGGTAATCAACGAAAACTATCCTATGGGACAGGGAACCTCCTTGAAGCAGGGAATGAGCCAAATCAGCAAACACCATTCAAGCGCAATGGTATTTCTAGGTGATCTCCCGTTTATTTCCCGACAAACGATCCACGGAATTTATGAGCTGGGGAAATCCATGCTGAAAGACCATGGAGAGCCTTTTGTTGTACAGCCGAGCTATCAAGGTACAGCAGGCCACCCTGTCTTTTTTGGAAAAATGAATTCTAAATGGTTCGAGGAAGTTCAAGGGGATCAGGGAGCAAAAGCGATCATGAGCAAATTCAAGGTTAAGAAGAGGCTGCCGATGGAGGACCGAGGCATTTTGTTTGATATCGATACGCCTGAAGCCTATAAAAGGGCATTGAAATCGTTCGAAAAATCTTGATATAAGAGTTATAATATAAAGAAAAAGACGGGCATTTGATGCCGAGACCGGCTAGATGAGCCAATGGCATGACTTTCTCCCATCCCGTTTTTGTTGTAGCACAAAAGTGTTGTTTTCGATTTACGATACAAAAATATCCGGATAGTCATTCCTTTATATATAGAAATACCGTTGGCCTTGAACAGGAGTGGTCTCTTGATTCGTTGGAAAGATGTTCTTAAACCGATTACTGCAGTGGTGAATCATGGTCATTCGATCAAAGCTGCTATACAGTGCCTAACCAGTCAGAATACAGACATTGCTTTTATAGAAAATCAGGGATCTCTGATCGGATATGTAACGACTCACTGTTTACTTGAACAGATTGATGTAGGACAAAGCATAGAAGAGCCTATCCGATATAAGAATGATATATTAAAAGTTCCCGACACGATCCCAGTCGAATTTTTCCATAATGTCTCCATGGTGATAGGTGTTGACAGTCAAGGCGGAATCTCCGGATATAGTACGATTCAGCACGCCCGCAACCGCATCAACGAGTTGGAACTGATTCAATTAAATGAGATGATACATGGGGCCGGCGTTGGAATGGTCAGGGTAAACAACAAGTTTGAAATCGAATTCATGAATGAAACTGCAGAAAGCATACTGGGGATGCCAAGGTCCTTTCTCATGTCCCGAAATTACAAGAAGCTAATGACGACGGAAAAAGACTTGCATAGAGTTCTTGAAGGAGAAACACTTGTCAGTGTCAACAGCCAAATCAACTTTAAGCAATTGAGCGGCGACTTTTATCCGTTGAGCACGGATGGGAAAATAACGGGATTTGTACATATGTTTTATCTTCGGGAAGACTTTGAGGAAGCGGTTCAAGAGCTGGACTTTGTCCGCCATTTGTATTCTGACCTTCAGGCTGTCTATGATTCTTCCAATGAACAGATCTTGGTTATTGATGAAAAAGGGATCATTTTGAGGGTTGCCGGTAAGTTTTTAAATGATTTTTGGGAAACGGGGCAAGCGGAGAACATTATTGGAAAGCACATCGGCGAGTTTTCGAAAGAGTTTCAGCCCAATATATTTGATTTATGTGTAACTCAGAAGAAAAAAGTAACCTCCATACAAGAGTCCCATCATCGCACCCGAATATGGTCTGTGGCGACGCCAGTCTACCATGAAGGAAAGCTGGAGAAAGTGGTGATCCTTTCAAGGGATATCACTCCGACCGAATCGGTATATGCTAATAAAGAGAGGGATCGAAAGGAAGATTCTCAGGCATCCAAAACAGAAAAAAGAGAGTTAATTTACCGGTCAGATAAAATTGCCTCTCTGCTTGAAAATTTGCACAGAGCAGCCAAGATGAGCTCTACGATCCTGCTTGAAGGGGAGTCAGGAGTGGGCAAAGAGGTTTTTGCTCGTGAAATTCATACGGCCAGTCCTAGACAAGACCATCCATTTATCAGAGTAAACTGTGGCGCCATTCCGGAACAATTAATAGAGAGCGAACTTTTCGGTTATGAAAAAGGAGCTTTTACAGGAGCAGATCATAAAGGAAAAGCCGGTTTGTTTGAGCTTGCCCATACGGGAACGATTTTCTTGGATGAAATCGGGGATCTGCCGCTAAATATGCAGGTGAAATTGCTCAGAGTCATCCAGGAACGGGAAATTGTCCGCATTGGCGGGACTTCTACCATTCCTGTTGATGTACGGATCATCGCCGCTACGAATAAAGATTTGAAAGCCATGGTGGCCGATGGTAAGTTTCGTGAAGATCTATTTTACCGGCTGAATGTTATTCCGTTCCAAATCCCTCCTTTGCGTGAAAGAAAAGAAGATATCTTTCCGCTGGCCGTCTATTTTTTGGAGAGCTTCAAGCGGAAATATCATATCAATAAAAGTTACACTCCTGATGCTATTTCCGTGTTGGAGACGTATGGGTGGCCGGGAAATGTCAGGGAATTGGAAAATATTGTAGAACGGTTGATTGTATTAAGCAGTGAAGAATGGATTGACCGGGATATCGTCTTGAAAGTGCTTTATGGGGACAGCGATAAAGTGAAAAAGCCACCGCTCGTTCTGGAACTCATGCCAATGAAAGAGGCGGTGGCCGAATTGGAAATGCAATTGATTGAACTTGGCATGAAGAAATATGGGACGGCCGCAAAAGTGTCGGAAATATTAGGAGTCAGCCCCGCTACAATCAGCAGAAGAATGAAGAAGATCAAGAAATAAGAGGTGGTCCTTTGTTTACATTGCCTGAGACAAACTTCCACTTTGGCGGCGACGAGTACATTTATGCTGAAATTTCAAGCGATATGAGAGTTGAGAGTAATTTTAAGGCCTTGGCCGTTACTGCCGAGCTGAGAAAAAGAAATATACCAGGCATTATTGATATCGCCTCCTCGAATGCTTCTTATCTTGTCCGCTATAATCCTGATATGATTTCTGCAAGAGACTTGCTGGATTATTTGCGTGAAATCGATTTAACGAAAAGTGATCCAAAAGAACTGAATCTATCTGTAAGGATGGTCGAAATTCCAGTCTGGTATGACGATCCGATTACACGGGAGTATTCCCGGCGTTTTAAAAACCGCCATGAGTCTCCGGAACTGACGAACTTTGAGTATGTGATGCGCTATAATGGCTTTCATGATAAAGAAGCATTCATAGAAAAGCATTCCAGTACCCCCTATTTGATTACTATGGTAGGGTTTCTTCCCGGAACGGCCTGGCATTTTCCGCTGGGTGTAGAAAAGAGCGATATGATCCAGGCACCCAAGTATGCCAGCCCGCGAACCCAGACACCCGCCCGGAGCATAGGGATCGGAGGAGCATTTAATGTCATATACCCAGTGAACGGGTCCGGAAGCTATCAGCTCATCGGTATGTCCGCCGTCCCCGTAACAGATATTGAAAATCTTTTGCCTCAGGTCGATTCGCATTTTTTGGCCAGGCCCGGAGATATATGGAAATACCGCCCGATTGACGAGTCCGAATATAAGCAGATCCGAGCGGATGTTGAAGCAGAAACGTTCACCTACCGGATTAAACAGATTGAACTTTCCCCTTTGGAGTACGTGGAAAAAGGGAACGACTATATTCGTGAACTGACAGGAGACTTTTAACATGATTCATATTATAGAGCCCGGATTATGGACTACGGTTCAGGACTTGGGCCGGCTGGGAAACTATCATTTAGGAGTGCCGCCTTCAGGAGCTGCCGACAAGTTTTCATTCATTGCCGGTAATTTGCTTGTCGGGAATCCGGTTGATTTTCCGGGACTGGAACTGACGTTATTCGGCGGGAAAATGATGTTTGAAAAGAACACAGTAATCGCTTTGACCGGAGCTCCCATGCAGGCGAATCTGAACGGCCAAATCATTCCCTTTTGGCAGGCCATTGCAGTAAAAGAAGGCGATACGCTTACTTTGAATGCATGCAGGGAAGGGGTGAAGGCATTTTTATGTGTTTCAGGCGGAATCGATGTACCCGAAGTCCTGGGAAGTAAATCAACTTATGACTTAAGCAAAATTGGGGGATATAAAGGTCGAAAGCTACAAACGGGTGATCGGGTAGATATTCACGAACCCCTTCCGGGCGTGCAAAAACAGATAGGTAAATTTGTTCCGGACGTCTTTATTCCAGCGTTTAAAAGATCGCAGGACATTCGGGTTGTAATGGGAATCAAAGGACAGATGATCAGTGACGGGGGGCTTAAAGCATTCCTCAATTCGGAATGGACCGTCTCTCCCGAATCCAACCGGGTTGCTTACCGCTATAAAGGTGCAAGAGTCTCTTTTATAGAAGAAGAACCGCCTTTCGGCGCGGGAAGCAGCCTGACGAATGTCGTGGATTTTGCCTACCCCATTGGCGGTGTCATGTTTACAAATGAAGAAGAACTGATTGTATTGCATAACGATGCCACAACAGGGGGAGGGTTTGTCACTATCGGAACGGTCATCAGCCAGGATTTGGATCTTATTGCCCAATCACGTCCGATGTCCACTTCCCGGTTTACAGCCATTACGCTCGATCAGGCAGCTGCAGCGCGGAAAGAAAGAAATGAAAAATTGGCACAGCTGGAAGATTTATTAAAAAAATAAAGGAAAGGTGATCAAACATGGGTACTTGCAATATTGACCACTCCAAAAATGATGTTATGGCGAAACTCAAAAGCCAGCAGGAGTTTCTGCCGGAAAACCTTGCAGCAGAGCTGAAGCAATTTTTGCAAAGCGATCAGGAGCAGGAAACGCTGAATGAAGTCTTTCATTTGCTGAAAAAATATGATTTGGCTTCAGAAGAAGAAAGAGCTGAGAGAGATAAAAAATTAAAAGCGATTATATAAACAATAAAGGCGGCCTTTATGGCTGCCTTTCTTTTTAGCTGAAAATTAGGTTAACCCGTTGTAATGGCGGTTTATATTTCACCAGTCAAATGACAGCAGCGAATGATGTGCTATCTACTGGAAATACAATACATACCCGCGGTCTGCCCTTTTTTATGTCTTCTGTTAAATTCCATATTCCTCATCCATCTCCGCGATGACCTCTTTCGTAACTTCCAAAAATTTGTCTACGGCATCCTTTTGAATACTATTTTTCACCGTGACCATATTTAAGGTGGTTGGGATGAATGGATCGGTTAATTCTGCCAAAGGGGGAAGATCAAACCCGACGGTTCTTATAATGGATTTCGGAGGAAATGCCACACCCATTCCGGCATTGACCATTCCTAGCATGGGCAATGTTTCAATTCCCCAGTACATGACCTTTGGTGAAAATCCTCTCTTTTTGCATTCCATAATGATGCTTTCAGAAACATTATATTCAAAGGAGGAATGATGTAAAAGAAAGCTTTCATCCTTTAACTCTTTTAAGCTGACATATTTACGGCCTGCAAGTGGATGATTTGGTGGGAGGGCCACCATCAGAGGTTCTGTTAATAATTTTGTAGTAATTAAATCTTCCCGATCGTAAACATTTCTAACAATGCCTATATCCAATTTATGATAACGAAGGTGTTCCAAAATATTGGGGGTTGAGCCCTCCCGGACATAAGTTGAAATATTGATTGATTGGTCGTTTAACCGCTGAATGACTTCTGGAATTAATGTAAAGTTAGCAACGGTGGCAGACCCTATCATAACACTCCCATGGTATTCCCGTTCAACCTCACGGGCTTCCTTAAGGATGGCTTCGGAGCTCGCCAGCAGTTCCTTCCCTTGTTGATATACAAATTGGCCAGCGTTTGTCAGGAATAGCCGCTTGCCCTTTCTTCTAAACAACTTAATTCCAATTTCTTCCTCAAACTTCTTTAGTAGCATACTTAAAGGCGGCTGTGTCATATTTAAGGCTTTTGCAGCCTCGGACACGGTGCCGTGATCAACAACAGCAATAAAATATTTTAATTTTTGCAGCTCCAATTCCCTCACCTTTATATATTTTATATATATTTCTTAACCTTATTATATATTTTACATTTATATAAATTCAATATATTATAATAAGAACTAGAAATTCTGTCGGGTTTTGCAGAATAAAAGAAAAAATGTAAGCGTTTTGACAGCTGTCATTCGATCAACTTGTACAGTAACTGTTTTTTTACATTTAAAGGAGGGGAGCCCAATGGTCAGCAACTTAGAAGTTCAAAATGTCACTAAATATTACAAGAAGTTTAGGGCAGTACACAATGCAAACTTAACCGTTGAGCAGGGAGAGTTTTTTACGATTCTTGGTCCAAGTGGTTCAGGAAAGACGACTCTTCTTAAACTGATTGCCGGTTTTGAAGAAGTCAGTTCAGGTTCCATTCTGCTGAGAAATGAGGATATTTCTTCAAAAAAACCTTACGAACGAAATATAGGGATGGTCTTTCAAAACTATGCCCTTTTTCCTCATATGACTGTTGCTGAAAATATTGCTTATCCGCTAAAAAAGCGAAAGGTGAAAAAACAAGAAATCAAGCAAAAAGTCGAGGATGTCTTGAAGATTGTTCATCTGGAACAATATGCCGGCCACTATCCTTCCCAAATGAGTGGGGGACAGCAGCAGCGTGTTGCCTTGGCGAGAGCAATTGTTTTCAGTCCGCCGCTTCTTTTGCTGGATGAGCCATTGAGTGCGTTGGATAAAAACTTACGTCAGCGTATGCAGATTGAAATTAAAACCATTCAGGAAAATCTCGGCATCACAACCATTTCTGTGACTCATGACCAGGAAGAAGCTCTGACGATGTCAGACAGGATATGCGTAATGAATAACGGGGGAATTGAGCAGATTGATACGCCGGAAAACTTATATAAATATCCGAAAAACAGATTTGTTGCAGAGTTTATAGGTGAGATCAACTTGTTGAAAGGGACATTACTGGGTAAGGAAGATGGCACCGCCAGCATCCAATTAACGAATGGACAAGTTGTAGCAAACAAGACAAGAGGCCAGTCGCTGAATACAAAATCTGTCCTGATTGCCCTTCGCCCGGAAAACATCCAATTGGCAGAAGAGGGGAAGGTATTAAGGAACAGGCTGAAAGCGAGAGTGACGTCTGTTATTTATGTGGGAGAGGCTCTGATTGTTCTTGTCAAGACAAAAGAGGAAGAAGAACTCAAGATCAAAATCCCTTCTTTATTGGCTCACGCCATTACCGTGGGAGAGGAAATAGAGTTTGGCTGGAATCCGCAAGACGCTACAATTTTAGAGGATGAGAATACACATGTAAACGCTTCGATGGAAGCGGTATCTTCCTGACCGCGGAAATTTTTGAAGAAGGAAGTGATAGTCAGTGATCAATGCAAAACAAGAAAGGCAGCCGGTCACCGGTTACAGTGTCCCGGCACCGGGTCTGTTTGCAAAACTCCCCGGGCTAAAGTGGCTGCTGGTCATCATACCGTTGGCTTATGTCGTTGTGCTGCTGATTTACCCCATGATTGAATTGTTTAAACTCGGGGTTGCCGACGACAGCGGCTTTACTCTTGAACATCTCAAGCATATTTTTACAAATAAAATTTATTTGGATGTGATCTGGATTACCTTAAAGATCTCATTCCTTGTCACATTCATTTCCCTGCTGATTTCTTATCCGATCGCTTATTTGCTCATTCGGATTGAATCTAATACGTGGAAAAACATCATTTTGGCAATGGCCATGATCCCATTTTGGATCAGCCTGCTTGTTCGTACCTTTTCATGGATTGTTATGCTGCAGGATCAAGGGGTCATTAATCAATTATTGATGGCATTAGGTATCATTGATGAACCGATCAAGCTCTTATATACGACTACAGGTGTTGTTATCGGGATGGTGCATGTGCTGTATCCATTTATGTTCTTCAGCCTTTACTCGGTGATGAAAGGGATCGATCAGCGCTTGTACCAGGCAGCAGAAGGATTGGGAGCACGTCCGTTGGCAGCATTTTTCCAAATTAATTTTCCTCTTTCCCTTCCGGGGGTTTTAGCAGGATCCCTGCTGGTTTTCGTTATGAGCCTAGGATTTTTTGTAACGCCCGCGCTGTTGGGCGGTTCCGGTGAAATGATGATTTCAATGGTGATAGAAAACTATATTAACAAGACACTGAACTGGCACTTGGCTTCGGCCTTATCTCTCGTATTGTTTGTCGTAACGATTGTGATCCTTGGCCTGGCATTCCTGGCGTTGCGTAACAATGCAGTACTGAAGGATGTGACATAAAAATGTGGTTAAAAGGAACGGTTGCTCTTATACTCACAGCTTTGACCGCACCGATTATCATCATTTTTATCATGTCATTTACATCTGTATCCTATTTTCAATTTCCGCCTCCCGGCTATTCGACGAGATGGTATCAGGCATTTCTTGAGGATGCTTCATGGATGGAAAGTTTGTTTAGAAGCCTCCAAATCTCCTTTTTCACAACGATCTTGGCGGTTGTAATCGGTACAATTGCAGCAAATGCAGTTGTACGCTTGGATTTCCCGGGAAAGCAGCTCTTTATGGGACTGATGGTGGCACCAATGATTATTCCGGTCATTATTGTGGGTATTGCACTTTACCGCTTTTTCGCTCCGCTGCAGCTGACCGGAACAATGACAGGAATGGTGCTGTCGCACTCCATATTGTCCATCCCGATGGTGTTTGTTACTGTACTGGCCAGTCTTAAAGGGATGGATCGGAATCTGGAATTGGCTGCAATGGGGCTCGGTTCCACTCCAATCGAGGCTTTCTTTAAAGTAACCTTTCCATTCATCAGGCCAGCCGTTTTTTCAGGGGCATTATTTGCCTTCCTGACATCGTTTGATGAATTGGTTATCACGATTTTCCTTGCAGGACCGACAACAAAAACGCTGCCTGTAAAAATGTGGGAAGATCTTCGTACGCAGGTGGATCCGACAATTGCGTCGATTTCATCCATCTTAATTATCGGCATTGTGTTTGTATACCTGCTCCAGGGTTGGCTGTCCGAGAGGGCGGCTAAAGCCAAAGGCAGTCAATAAAATTAAAATATTCAGGGGGAAAACTTATGTTTAAGAAAGTACTTTTAGCAGGGATAATCTCCGCTGCAACACTATTTGCCGCAGCTTGTGGAGGCGGGGGCTCTGAAGAAACGAGCTCTGGCGGAGGAAAAAGTGATACGCTCGTTGTCGTTGACTGGGGCGGCGCTGTAACTGAAGCGAGACAGGATACAATTTTTAAGCCATTTGAAGAAAAGTTTGATGTGAAAATTCAGGTGGAATCCCCGACAGACTATGGAAAATTAAAAGCCATGGTTGAAGGCGGAAATGTCACTTGGGATGTGGTGAACATTGATACATTTTGGGGAGAGCAGGCAGGGGAGCAGGGTCTCTTGGAACCAATTGATTATGAAATTGTAAGCAAGGAAAATATTGTTCCGGAGATGTTAAATGAATACTCTGTGGGAGCAGAGATGTATTCATCTGTTATTGCATACAACACAGATAAATTTGCCGAAGGTGAACACCCGCAAACATGGGAAGAATTTTGGGATACCGAAAAATTCCCTGGAGCCCGTGGACTGTACAACGACCCGCTCGAAACGCTGGAAATTGCTTTACTTGCTGATGGAGTAAAACCTGAAGAGTTATATCCGCTTGATGTAGACCGTGCATTTGAAAGCCTTGACAAACTTGCAGCCAAAACAGAAATCGTCTGGTGGGATGCAGGAGCGCAGCCTGTTGAACTTTTATCCTCAGGAACTGTAACGGTATCTACTGCCTGGAATGGAAGGATTACCGAGGCCAAGAAAGAGGGTGCACCAGTTGAGCTTCATTATAACCAAGCTACATTATCCAGTGAATCATGGGCGGTTCCAAAAGGAAGCAAAAATAAAGAGTTAGCGATGGAATTCATCAATTTTGCAACAAGTGCAGAAGTTCAGGCAGCATTCTCTGAAACAATTGATTATTCACCTGTAAATGAAAAAGCAATTGAATTACTGCCGGAAGAAGTACAGGCAAGACTTGGACAGTCTCCTGAATTGGCTGAATCTCAAGTCATCATGGATCCGATGTATTGGGCTGAAAACTATGAAGAGATTAGCCAAAGATTGCAGGAATGGCATTTAAAGCAATAGAAAGGCAGCTATTATAATATGTGGCTTTGGCAAATGTGCCTGACTTTACCAAAGGGGCAGATCAGGCACTCCTTTTCATATAGGGGGACTTAACATGGATGGAGATGTAGGAGTCATAGGTTTAGGGACGGTGGGAAGCATGACTCTGTGGCAGCTTGCAAAAAGAGGCGTATCAGCCGTTGGGTTTGAACAATTTGGAATTGGCCATGATTATTCTGCTGCCGGAGGAGAGTCCAGGATTTTTCGTACTGCCTACGGAGAAGGATACGAGTACGTTCCGCTGATGCTGGAATCATACAAGTTGTGGAGAGAACTGGAGAGGGAATCCGGCAATCAGCTGCTTGATTTAACTGGCGGCTTAATGATCGGGGAAACCGGCACGGCATTTATGAATAATGTGCTGAGAAGCGTTGAAAAATTTGGGCTGGACCACGAAATTTTAGACCGGAAACAAGCAGAAAAGAGATTTCCGCAGCACCGCCTTCTTCCAAACGAAATTATGGTATTGGATAAATTAGCTGGCGGGCTGCGTCCCGAACTGGCAATTGTATCTGCGGTCAAGCAGGCGGAAAAGCTTGGGGCCGCAGTACATAGCCATTCCCGTGTGGAGAGTATTGAGCCGAACACAAATGGAGTAGAAGTGACCGCTAATGGAAGAACATACAACTTCGGTAAAGTGGTTATAGCGACAGGACCATGGACCGGAACTTTTCTGCCGGAGTACAAACCGCATATTACCGTAAAACGCCTGGCAATGGGATGGTTTGCAGCCAAAGACATCGAGAAATTTAAGGCAGATCGATTTCCTGTGTATATAAGGGAATCAGGAGAAGATAAATTTTACGGAACTCCGACCTTTGAAGGAAGTATGGTCAAAACCGCCTTTTATATCAATTATGGCATCTTGGAACATCCTGATGAGTTAAAGAGAACGTTGTTGCCTGATGAACTTCAGCTTTTGCGGAAAGCAGTAGAGAAATATCTGCCGGATCTATATACTGACCCGGTCAGAATAAGTATTTATATGGATGGCTTTACGCCAGATGAACATGCTTTGCTGGGAACGATTCATGGGCAGGAGCGGATGATTTTGCTCGGCGGGTTTTCTGGCCACGGGTTTAAGATGGCAACCGGTATAGGAAAAGTGGCTGCTGATCTTGTTCTGGACGGAACAACAGTATTCGAGCTGGATCACCTTTCTCCGCAAAGGTTCCATCATGTAAAGGAGGAAACAGTATGACAGCAACAGAATCAAAAATAATCGTTAGAAACACAACTAAAGAGGATATTGACGAACTGGTCCCCATGGCGGTCAAGGGATATGGCTACGAGGACATGGCACCTACAAAAGAAAAGTACGAAAGCCATATTGATCACTTTCCGGAAGGGCAATTTTGCGTCGAATATGATGGGAAACTGATTGCGTCTTGCTCCAGCGTATTGATTAATATCGAAGATTATGGTGAAAATCATACTTTCGATGAGGTGGCAGGAGGGGGATATATCCGAAACCACAATCCGAATGGAAAAAATTTGTATGGGATTGATGTAGTAGTGGATCCCGATTATCGCGGGATGCAAATCGGCAAACGTTTATACGAAGCCCGAAGAAAACTGGCAAAGGACCTGAACCTGGAAAGCATTATCTTTGGAGGAAGAATTCCTAATTATGAAAAATATGCGGATCAAATGAGTGCGGAAGAATATGTCAGCAAAGTTTTGGAAGGGGACATTTATGATCCTGTCATCGTTTTTCAGACCAGAAACGGTTTTGTATGTGAGGGAGTCATGAAAGACTACATTCCGAAGGATAAGGAATCCCTTGGATACGCGGCTTTAATGGTATGGAAAAATCCGGACTATGTACCTCCTGCAAATTAGAAAAAGAACACAGTGGAAAAATTAGAATGTACTGGATGGAGGAATGAAAAGTGGACTCTTTATCCATGTGGGAAGCAACAGCAGGTGAACGCAAACAACGCCCTGCCCTTCAAGGAGATCAATATTGTGATGTTGTTGTTATCGGGGCAGGCTATACAGGGCTTTCTACGGCTTATCATTTACAGGAAAAAGGACATAAAACTATTGTACTTGAAAAATATCATGTAGGTTATGGTGCTAGTGGAAGAAACGGCGGAGAATTGCTGACGGGCTTTCAAGGAACAATGGAGAGCTGGGTTGCCAAGAAAGGGTTGGAAACAGCCAGGCAAATGTGGGAGATGTCACTCGATGCCATTGATTTGGTGGAAAATATGATTAAAGATCATAACATCTCATGTGATTTTGTGAGAAAAGGTGATATCCGCCCTGCTTACAAACTTTCCCATTTGGATTATTTTAAAAGGGAACAGGAATACATGGCTGAGACCTTCGGATTCTATGAACTGAATGTGCTGGATAAGGATGAAATCAAGTCAGAACTGAACACCGACTTTTACCATGGAGGACGGACAAATGAAAGAGGCGCCCATTTTCATCCTGTGAAATTCGTAAGAGGTTTGGCTGACCTGGTAGAAGAAATGGGCGCAGAGATCTATGAACATTCCGAAGCACTAAAGATTGAAAAAAGCGGCAAAGCTACAGTCACCACTGATCAGGGAAGAGTGATTGCGGATGAAGTGGTTATTGTAACAAATGCTTATGCAGGAAATCTCAACAGAACAATCAAAGGGTCGATTGTTCCGGTGGAGAGCATCATGATCGCGACGGAACCTTTGACAGAGGACCTGATGGTAGAATTGATGCCGACCAATCGTGCGGCATCTGATTCTAAAAATCTATTATATTATTTCCGCAGAACAGCCGATCATCGGATGGCTTTCGGGGGATCAGGCCGCTCTTTCAGCAAGCGGGATGCGCTTCGCTTGTTTGATACATTGCGAGACGGAATGGTAGACGTCTTTCCTCAGTTGAAAGATGCAAAGATTGAGTACCGCTGGGGAGGAAAAGTAGGGTTTACCCAAGATATGCATCCGTATATCGGCCAGCTTGCGGACGGATCTCACTTTGCCTTTGGCTATGCCGGACGCGGGGCATCCATGGCTGTGATGGCAGGGAAAATACTGGCAGAGACCATCACCCGCCCGGAAGATGTCGTCAATCCGTTGAAAAAAGAAAATTTAAGGCCGATTCCTTTTCACAGTCAGCATGCAAAAGCTGTAGGGATTATGAAATTTTATAAAGCCTTCCAAGACCGTTTTATCGGGTAGCTATCACTGGAGCTTGCAGAACCTTTCTGCAGGCTCTTTTTTCAATATAGCCTTATTATTATAAATAAAAGAGGGGGGATATCCTCTATAATAATAGAGGAGAGGAGCTGTAAGGTACATGAGATTTGAAACCATCATCATTGGTGCAGGATCCATGGGAATGGCTGCAGGGTATTATGCAGCCAAGCGCGGGAACAAGGTACTTCTCATTGACGCGCATGATCCGCCGCATACGGAAGGTTCCCATCATGGAGAAACTAGAATTATCCGCCATGCCTATGGAGAAGGGGAAAACTATGTCCCCATGGCACTCCGTGCACAAGAACTGTGGCTGGAACTGGAAAAAGTGTCAGGAAAGAAGTTGTTTTTGCAGACAGGAGTCGTCAATGCGGGAACGCCTGACTCGCCTTTTATTAAAAATGTGATGAAAAGTTCAGAAATGTATTCATTACCGGTTGAGGTACTGACAGCAGAACAAATGAACGCGAAATGGCCAGGGTTTCATTTTTCCAACGAATATATGGGCTGCTTTGAAAAAAATTCCGGCGTCCTGATGGTGGAAGAGTGTGTTCGTGCATATCGCGAACTGGCGGAGAAAATAGGGGCAGTCGTCAAAACGCATACAACTGTAACCGGCATGAATGCAAACCATGGCCAGGTGTCCGTTCAAACGAACCATGGAGAATTTACTGGTAATACACTGATTGTGACTGCGGGCAGAGGGACAGGCCCACTGCTTTCCAAACTGGGACTGCAAGTTCCCATTCAGCCTGTCCGAAAAACATTTTCCTGGTTTGATTCCAATGAAGAAATCTATCGAGAAGGTGAATTTCCCGCTTTCGGCATTCAATATGCTCACTCCGATGAAATGTACTACGGATTTCCGAGCATCCATGGTGCCGGGGTCAAAATTGGACGGCATGACGGGGGGCAGCCGGTCGAGCCGAATGAACCGCTGGCGGATTTTGGCGCCTTTCCCGAAGACGAACAAGATGTGAAACATTTTGCGGAGCGTTTCATGTCCGAAGAAATGCCATTAAAATATGGCAAAACTTGCGTTTATACGAATTCACCGGACAGTGATTTTATTATTGATCAATACCCGGAATGGCCAAACGTACTTTTTGCCTGCGGTTTTTCCGGCCATGGATTTAAATTTGCAAGCGCGGTCGGAGAGATTTTAAGCCAGCTGGCTTTGGATGGAAGGACTGAATTGGATATTTCGGGTTTTGCGTTTGACAGGTTTTAATTAGGAATCACTTTAAGAGGGAACCAAATGCATTTGGTTCCCTCTTCCCCTTTTTTGATAGGGATCCTCCGCCAGCCGTCTTCAGGATTTTCTTTCCATAACAGCAAAATAATTTTCCTCCGGGTCGGCAAAGTTAAACACTTTGCCGGACGGCGTGTCGACAATTTGACCGACTGTAATTTGTTTGCTGGAAAACTCTCTGTGTAATTGCTCAAGGTTTTCCGTAAAAAACATTATTGAAGGTGTGTCAAGGTTTATACCGGGAGACATTTTCGCAACAAATTCCTTATCGTGAAGAACAATGCTTGTTTCTGCATCCTTTCTTGGAGCCACTTCAATCCATCTCATTCCTTGGCCATCACTTTCTTCAGAAATAATGGAAAAGCCTACTTTTTGTGTCCAAAAGTCCACTGCCTCCTTCTGATGATGAACATACAGCATAATTTGTCCGACTTTACTCAACATCGCTTCCACCCCTTCCATAGTCTAAAAATGAGTATTCTATAAATGGAGGAAGAAACCTTTCGCTTTTTTTAAAAATATTAAGTAAAAAAGATACATTTAGAAAATTCCGCTTTAACGTATTAAATGATTGGTGTTCTAAAGGCAAAACGCGTTGAAGCATGTGTTTGCAAGGGTTTTTTATATATATTAATCTGACATTAACACCATCTGATGTTTCCTATAGGCTCTAAAAAAAGCAAAGGAGCGAAATAAAATGAGAATGATAGAGGCTGAAACATTCGGTCAAGAACGAGAATTTCCCATGATGCAAATTATTGATCAGGAAGGTAATCTAACGGATGACACGCATAGGGGTGAAATTACGAAAGAAATCGCTCAATTGTTCTATAGCCAGTTGAAAAAGATGCGTTTATTTGACCGGAAAGCCATTAATCTTCAACGGCAGGGACGGATTGGCACATACCCGCCTTTTGAAGGGCAGGAGGCTGCACAGGTTGGAAGCGCTTTCGCGTTAAACGAGGGAGACTGGATGTTCCCGACATACCGTGACCATGCGGCGATTATTACCTTCGCCCAGTCTTATTATATTTTGGCAAACTGGAAAGGAAGAATCGAAGGGAATGTACCGCCCCACGGGAAAAATATCCTGCCGCCTTCCGTCCCGATTGCCACTCAGCTTCCGATAGCTGCAGGCGCTGCCATGGCATCAAAGTTTAAGGGAGACCCGACAGCTTCTCTAGTATATTTTGGCGATGGCGCCACATCGGAAGGAGACTTTCATGAAGGGCTGAACTTTGCGAGCGTCTTCAAAGCGCCTGTAGTCTTTTTTAACCAAAATAACGGATATGCCATCTCGGTTCCCATCGAAAAGCAGATGAATTCCAAAACCATTGCCCAAAAATCAGTTGCTTATGATATTCCGGGAATCCGCATTGACGGTAATGATATTTTCATTGTTTACTTTGAAACGAAAAAGGCACTTGAACGGGCGAGGCTTGGAAAAGGTCCGACCTTGATTGAAGCGGTGACATGGAGGTACGGAGCCCATTCAACTGCAGACGATCCAAAAAAATACCGCAATCCGGATGAAAGCGAAGAACGGAGAAAGTTTGATCCGCTCATCCGCCTTGAGCTGTTCATGAAGAAAAGCGGCTATTGGGACGATGATTGGGCACTAAGGTTGGATGAAGAGGCGGTCCAGGAAATTGAGGAAGCTGTTCAAAAGTTTGAAAGCAAGCCTCCACCAGATGTAAATGACCTCTATGACCATATGTTTGAAGAAATGCCTTGGCCTATTGCGGAACATAAACAACAATATTTGCAGTACTTGAGGGGTGGTCAATAAGATGGTTGCTGTTAATACAAAACAGATGACGCTGATCCAGGCAGTAACAGATGGATTGCGGACCATGCTGAGGGAATACGATGAAATGGTAGTCCTGGGGGAAGACGTCGGAAAAAACGGCGGCGTGTTCAGGGCCACGGAGGGGCTTCAGGAGGAATTCGGTGAAGACCGGGTGATGGATACGCCGCTGAGTGAATCAGGAATTATCGGCACGTCTGTCGGAATGGCGCTGTACGGGATGAAACCTGTAGCCGAAATACAATTTTTTGGTTTTATTTATCCGGCCTATGACCAGATCATGTCCCAAGCGACACGGATGCGCTATCGGTCAATGGGGAGGTATACAGTACCGATGGTGATTCGCGCTCCTTATGGTGCGGGAGTCCGCGCTCCGGAAATTCATTCGGACAGTGCGGAGTCGCTGTTTACCCATATGCCCGGAATCAAGGTCGTCTGTCCGTCGACACCGTATGATGCCAAGGGACTGCTCATATCAGCCATTGAAGATCCGGACCCTGTCCTTTTTCTGGAATCTCTTCGATTGTACCGTTCCGTAAGAGGTGAGGTTCCCGAAGGAAAGTATACCGTGGAAATCGGGAAGGGAACCCGGGTAAAGGAAGGGGAGGATGTGACCGTCATTGCTTGGGGGGCGATGATGCCTGTAGTGATGAAAGCCGCTGAACAGGCGGAAGAAGCGGGAGTGGCATGCGACGTGATTGATTTGAGGACGTTATATCCGTTGGATAAAGAGCTCATCGCAGAATCGGTCCAAAAAACAGGGCGGTGTGTCATTGTTCATGAAGCTCACGGCACCGGAGGCCTGGGCAACGACATTGTTTCGATCATCAATGATACATCATTTTTATACATGAAAGCTCCAATTGAAAGAGTCACCGGAGCAGATGTCCACGTTCCATTTTGGGCGTTGGAAGAACACTATTTGCCGACTCCTGCACGCATTAGGGAAGCAATTGACAAAGCCATCCATTTTTAAGGAGGGAAATTGAATGATCGAAGTGAGATTGCATGATATTGGCGAAGGAATGACGGAAGGGGAAATCATTTCCTATTTGGTAAAAGAAGGCGATCCAGTCACCGTCGACCAGCCGCTTGTTGAAGTACAGACTGAAAAAATGGTTGCGGAACTCACTTCGCCTGCTAATGGAACAATTAAAGAAATCCTGATTGATACCGGCCGGACCATTACTGTCGGCACCACCATCTTAACCATTGCATCCGAGCAAAGCAAAGGAGGAGTTTCCTCTTCACAAACAAAAGAAGAAGTTGCCACGACTGTAGAAGCACCGCAGGCCCAAAAGCCGATGAACATGGAAAGGCCGAAGACCGGCCCGCTCTCCAAGAGGGTGAAAGCGGCCCCGTATACGAGAAAAGTGGCAAGGGAACACAATGTGGATATTACGCTTGTGGAGGGAACAGGCCGCGCCGGCCGGATAACGGTTGAAGATGTTCTCAGGCATGTTGAAGAAAGGGATCGAGGCCGGGTAAAAACAGAATCTGCGGAAATAGCTGTTTTGGAACCAAACCCTGTACAGGAGTCTCAGGAACCATTGGATGTCATTCCATTCAAAGGCCGCAGGAAGCAAATCTCCAAGAAAATGACTCAGTCATTCTTTACCATCCCGCATGTGTGCCACTATGAAGAAATTGATATGACCGACCTCATCCAATTCCGCAAAGAGCTGCATGAAATGGATGAACATATATCAGTCGCTGCTTTCTTTGTGAAAGCACTGGCCATTGCACTGAAAGAGTATCCGGTTTTTAATGCCGAATTGGATGAGGAGAATGAAGTCATCCGTTTGGAAAAGGCGGTGCATATGGGGATTGCTGCCGATACAGAAGAAGGGCTGATTGTCCCAGTCGTACGTGATGTGGATAAAAAGTCTCTGCGTGCCATTCACCAAGAAATGAAAGAGTTGACCCAAAAAGCCAAAGAGAATAAGCTGACGATTCGCGAAATCACAGGCAGTACGTTTACGATCAGCAATGTAGGCCCGATGGGAAGTATTGGGGCCACCCCCATCATCAATTATCCTGAAACCGGTCTCATGGCATTCCATAAAACAAAAAAGATGCCTGTCGTGAATGAGCATGATGAAATTGTCATCCGTTCGATCATGAATGTAACCATGACGTTCGACCATCGTGTGGCTGACGGGGGAGAAGCGATCCGTTTTACCAACCGGTTCAAATCACTCATAGAAAATCCAAAAAGGCTGATTCTAGAGCTTGCATAGCAATGAATGGGAGGAGATGCAAAATGGCAAAACAGCTTGAAAAATCATCCGTTGGCAGCGATGATCTTTTTCAAAAAATAGCACATCATGAACAGGTTATTTTCTGCAACGATCCCGCTTCAGGACTGAAGGCAATTATCGCAATTCACGATACAACCCTGGGTCCGGCATTGGGAGGGACGCGCATGTACCCGTATGAAAGTCTGGATGAAGCATTGGAAGATGTTCTTCGTCTTTCTGAAGGCATGACGTATAAGTGTGCTGCTGCCGATATCGATTTTGGCGGCGGAAAGGCGGTGATCATCGGGGATCCGAAGAAAGATAAGTCTCCCGCCTTGTTCCGGGCGTTTGGCCAGTACGTCCAGTCGCTCAACGGCCGGTTTTACACCGGAACCGATATGGGAACTACAATGGATGACTTTGTCCACGCTCTTAAAGAGACTCATTTTATCAACGGCGTTCCCGAGCAGTACGGAGGCAGCGGCGACTCGTCCATTCCTACAGCCCAGGGAGTAATTTATGCATTGCAGGCCACCAATCAATACTTGTTCGGCAGTGACTCCATTTCGGGAAGAACATATGCCATTCAAGGGCTGGGTAAAGTAGGTTATAAAGTTGCGGAACAGCTTCTGGCAGCCGGAGCCGAGGTATATGCGACAGACATTCATGAAGATATCCTGGATTCCATGAAGGATAAATCAGCTCAGCAGGGCGGCTCACTGACCATTGTAAAAAGCGATGATATTTATCAGGTGGAAGCCGATGTTTTCGTTCCATGTGCGATGGGCGGTGTGATCAACGACGAAACGATCCCGCAATTAAAGGTGAAGGCTATTGCCGGTTCAGCAAATAATCAGCTGAAAGAACTTCACCACGCCCGTGCATTGAGTGAGAAAGGGATCCTTTATGCGCCTGATTACATTGTTAATGCAGGCGGTTTGATACAGGTGGCAGATGAATTGTACGGTCCCAATAAAGACAGGGTGTTACTGAAGACAAAAGGAATTTACCGGTCGCTCCTGGAGATTTTTAAACAGGCGGAACTGGATTGCATGACAACTGTTGAGGCTGCAAACAGAAAATGCCAACAGAGAATAGAAGAGCAGCGAAACCGCAACGGTTTTTTCACTAGGGGGCGCAGACCAAAATGGATGATTAAGGAATAGGAGGTTTCACATGAATCCATACAGAACAACAGATTTAATGGAGGTGGCGAATCATAACGCCACTCCACCTAATTGTGATCTGACTTTACAAGTCAGACCTGTCTTTGCAAGAGACGGAAGGGCCAGAGGGGTCTGGGAAGTGGATGAAAAATTTCTGAATGGAAATGGTGTGACCATGGGCGGTTACCTTGCTTCGGCCGCTGATATTATAATGGCTTACGCTATTTCATCAAAACTGCAGGACAACCAGACCTTTGCCTCCATAGATTTGCATACAACGTTTCACAGACCTGTTTTCCCCGGAACGGTGGAAGTGGCTGCAACTGTAGAAAGGATGGGCCGGCAAATTGCCTATCTGACAGCGGAGTTAATACAAAAGGATAAAAAAGTGGGAAATGCTGTTTCTTCCGTCATGATTATTGAGAAGTCATAATACAGAATATGGAGACTGCCATTCAAACAGAAAAGATCAAAAAAGGATATAATAGACTCATTGTAATTTTTGATGAATGACGGAGGTCCCCATGAATTCTGAAAAGCAGTTAAATCTATACTTTGCCTTGGCTCCAATTGTTATCCTTACCGTTTTGGCAGCTCTCTCCATTTTTAAATGGGATTCAGGGATGTTCATTCCCTTATTAGGGGGAATCATAGCAGCAGCCATTGCCGGAATGATGTTCGGATACAAGTGGGCAGAGCTTGAAAAATTTATTGCCAATGGGATAGCCCGGGCATTACCTGCCATATTTATTCTTTTTCTGATCGGAATGATTATCGGCACCTGGATTTTAAGCGGTGTCATTCCGACCATTATTTATTATGGACTTGCTATTTTGAGCCCGGATATTTTTATACCGGCTGTTGCCGTCATTACCGGAATTGTTTCCCTGACGCTTGGAAGCTCGTTCACCTCCATAGCAACAGTCGGACTGGCTTTGATGGCTATAGGAGCAGGCTTGGGATTTCCAGCCCCCATTGTTGCGGGAGCGGTGATTTCGGGTGCATTTTTAGGGGATAAGCTTTCCCCGTTATCAGATACAACCAATATTGCACCGGTGATGGCTGATACGGATTTGTTCAGTCATATTCGCCATATGTTATGGGATACGGTTCCTGCATTTGCCATTTCTCTTGTACTGTATTGGCTGATCGGTCTAAATTATACCAGTGGAGGGGCAACAGGCCGGGACATTGAGGAAATCATGCAAGGACTTGAAGAGCAATTCCTCATCAACCCGCTGCTGTTGATTCTGCCATTGTTTACATTGTATGTGGTTTATAAGCGGCTCCCCGCTGTGCCTTCACTTGTTTTCATCATTGCTTTGGGGGCATTGGCCTCTTTATTTGTTCAAGGAAGCAATATGACTCAAATCGTGAACGTGATGACAGACGGCTATAAAGCTGATTCCGGACTTGATACGATAGATTCCTTGCTGAGCCGGGGCGGCATTATCTCCATCGGTCTCGTCGTTTTGGCGACAGGCCTGGGAGGCATCCTGGATGGAACCGGCGCGTTCAGGACGATCATTGAGACGGTGGCAGCTAAAATCAAAAGTACAGGATCTTTAATCTTGACAACCATCTTATCCACATTTTTGGTAGGTTTGGCAAGCGGGGAACAATATTTGTCCATCATCCTGCCTGCCAGAACGTTTCGGGACAAGTATAAAGAAAGAGAACTGGACACAAAGAACCTGTCCAGATGTGTGGAAGCAGCAGGCACAGTCGGCATTAACCTTATCCCTTGGAGTGTCACATCGCTGTTTGCCTCTCAGGTTTTGGGTGTCAGTCCAATGGCTTTCATCCCATTTATCTTCTTTGCTTTTCTTGTTCCTGCTATTAATGTCATTTACGGCTATTTGAATATCTCCATTGCCAAAAAAGATT
The DNA here is from genome assembly GCF_042680885.1 of Siminovitchia sediminis. Classification (NCBI taxonomy): domain Bacteria; kingdom Bacillati; phylum Bacillota; class Bacilli; order Caryophanales; family Bacillaceae; genus Siminovitchia; species Siminovitchia sediminis. The sequence goes on from NZ_JBHUEO010000003.1 coordinate 57,889, forward strand.
ATTCTCATGAAGGTTTTCCCAAAACTCTTTGAACCCATGGATTGACGGATCAAAAAAGCTGCTCTCCTACATGCAGGAGAGTGGCTTTTTCTATTAAAGATCTTAACTGCTTGACCCTTTCATTGAGCCAGGTCTGCATGTAATCCTCATACAACTTGTATATATGATTTCGTTTAAGTTCATACACTGTGATAATTGTGTGAATTTTTTTCTGAAAATATAATGAATGATGGTTAACATTCATCCTATGACAAAGTTAAAAGAGTAAAAGTGACAGGGGGAGGGGAATAGAAATACAAAAGCAATGGAAATGTATTAAATAAGCAAACATTGAACGGCGGGAGAAGCCCGGAAGAAAAACATGGTTGTTCAGGCAGCATGCCATCCCGCTTCTTTTACATCTTTCAGAATAATAATAAAGAAAAATATGGTATGATTAAAATAGCGCTTTCATAAGGGGGGATTGCCATGAATAAGGCAGTGCGTTCAATTCCAAAAGCAGAAGGCTTATCACTTCAGAAAGTTTATGAAGCTAGAAAGAGAGTTTACCAAATTGTTAAGCCAACACCTCTATTACACTCCATTCCGTTGTCGGAATGTTTGTCATCTTCGGCTTACTTAAAGCTGGAAAATTACCATGAAATTGGGGCTTTTAAAGTTAGAGGAGCAACCAATAAAATTTTAAGCCTGCCCAAAGAGAAAAGAGAAAGAGGGGTTGCAACGTTTTCCACCGGCAACCACGGGCTGGCCGTTGCCTATGTAGCAAAAAAAATGGGTATTCAAGCGACCGTTTGTATTTCACCAAGGGTACCAAAAGCCAAGGTGGATGCCATCCGCCGTGCGGGAGCCCATATTGAAATCGTCGGGAACAGCCAAGATGACGCTGAAAAACATTGTTATGAATTAGAAGAAAAGCGTGGACTTACGGTAATCAAACCGTTTGATGATGCAGAGGTCATCTCGGGCCAGGGAACGATTGGGCTGGAAATGGCCGAGGAAAAACCGGATCTGGAAGCGGTGGTCATTCCCCTGTCAGGTGGAGGATTGTTTGCAGGAGTGGCATTGGCGTTGAAATCCTACAATCCCTCTATTCAAGTGATTGGAGTATCCATGGAGCGTTCTCCTGTCATGTATGAAAGCATTAAAGCCGGAAAGCCGGTTGTATTGGAGGAACAGGAAACACTCGCTGACAGCTTGCTCGGTGGAATCGGATTAAAAAATGATTACACTTTTGAATGCGTAAAACAATACGCAGATGATCTCATTCTTGTTTCAGAAGAGGAAATTGCCGAAGCAATGGGGTTCATGGCCGATGAGCACCGAATGATTGTAGAAGGTGCAGCAGCTACAGGCGTTGCGGCTTTATTAAACAAAAAACTAACATCCCAATTTTCTGAAGTAGGGACGATCATTACAGGAAATAATGTCGATCTCTCTGTTATTTCAAAAGTTATACGAGATTACGAGTTACAGCGTCAGAAATAGCATATAAGGAGGGATTGGAGTGAACTTGTCATTGGAGGATGTACTGGCATTTCCAATCTTTGAAACAGCTAAAATTATTACTGGAGAAAAAGAACTCAGCAAAAAAACGGTAGAATGGGTATCGGTTATCGAAAGTCCAGTGGAAAACTTTGTAAGGGAAAATGAACTCGTTTTGAGTACGGGTATTGGCTGTTACACAGATCCGCATTTGTTCTTTGATTTTGTCAAAGATGTCTATGAATCGGGAGCATGTGCCCTGGCTATTGCCACCGGACATTATATATACCGGATACCAGAAGAAATTGTCGATTTTGCCGAACAGAATCAATTTGTTATTATCGATCTTCCGTGGGAAATCCGTTTTGCTGATATTATCCATGAATTGACTAATGCCATTAATAATCTCCAAAAAGATGAGCTTCTCAGATTAAAAGAGCTGCAGCAGGAATTACTTGAAATGTATTTAACTAAACAACCATTTTCTACGATGGTGGCTGTAATTGAAAAAGAATTGGGTCAATCCATCCTGGTCATGAATAACAAGGGGAATGTCGCAGGCGGATCGGCCCGTATCCGGGACGTTTGGAAAATGTGGAATGATATGAAACAGAGCCAGGAAGAGGAAGATTCTCATCATCCGATTTTTTCCAAAATGAAGCGGGCTGAATCAAGGGATGCCCAGCTGTTTCATATGAAAGTACAATCCAGCGAGCAAACGGAAGGAGATTTTTTTATTGTCACCCCTCCTTCCTACAAGATGACTCTGCGTGATGCGAATATTATTGAGCAGGCGGTCATGGTTTGCGCTCTTTGGCTGACCAGTGAAAATGCCATTGTGGAAAATAAAAATATGCTCCAAAAAGAATTTGTTCTGAGCTTAATAGAAGAGGAGGGTATACCTGAAAAAACAATCAGAAAAGAAGGCAAAAGCCTGGGCTATGATGCAGACCTTTCCTATGAATGCCTGATTGGATATCCTGAAAATTTGGAAACCCTCTTCTATCAAGATCCGAACAACAACCACCAGACAAAAAAATCTTGGCTCGAAAACATGATGTCCTATATTGAAACGGAGCTGGCAGATGCCGCACAATCCATTCAGCGCCAGATTATGTATGTTCAAAAGGATGACAAAATGGTCATCTTCCTGCAAACGAGTGAAAAAGCTTCCCAATCGGCTTCAAGCGGAACGATCAACCAATTTCTCGATCTGGTCGACCGAAGACTGAACAAACTGCTGCCCGGAGTGGTAGTTTCGTGGGGCATAGGAAAATACGAGGACGGCGTCATGGCCTTTTACAAGAGTTATCAGAAAGCCGCTTCTGCCTTGGAGGTGGGAAGAAAACAAAAAGGCATTGGAAAGCGTTATCACTTTGACAACACAAAGATCAGCAGGCTTATTTTAACTTTGTCAAAAAATGAAGAAGTACAGGAAATTACTATGTCCACGATTTCTCCCTTAATTGAGTATGACAGGAAAAGAGAAATGGATTTAATTCATACATTTATTGTATATAATGAGAATTCCGGAAATGTAAGCCAGTCGGCAAGAGTCTTAAACCTGCACAGGCAATCTCTTTTGTATCGGCTGAGAAAAATAGAATCCTTGACCAATCTTTCATTGACGAATCCGGATGATGTATTTTTATTGGATTTCAGTATAAAAATTTGGATGAGCAGCGGAAATCAGCTTGCAGCCGGTTCGCAGTCAGCCCGATAAGAGTAAAATCAGTACCAGCGAGGTACTGATTTTTTTTTGAAATAAGGTAAAAGGGGGCAGATGGCATCAGCCAACCTTGAAAAAAAAGCATAGAAATCCCCGCTTTATCTGTTTTTTATAAAATGGTCTACAATTTGTATAAAATTGTGGGCGTGAAATTCATACAATTTCTATAATGCTTTTTTGTCGATCTATTCATTATAATTAATTCGGATGTAAGCACTTACATAACAGACACCAAGATATTCAGTTATTAAAACTATTTTCTTATAGGGGGGTTTTTATTTGAAAAAGTGGTATGTACTTTTGGTGGCAGGTTTGGCACTACTATTGAGCGCTTGCGGGAGCAGCAGCGAAACGACCGGAGGAAACGGAGGAGAGGATTCGAAAGAAGAGATGTCCACGCTGGATCGCCTGAAGGAAGAAGGGGTCGTCAAGCTTGGGGTGGCCAATGAAAAGCCCTATGGCTTTATTACGTCGGACGGCGAAGTAACAGGAGTAGCTCCGGAAATTACAAAAGCTGTTTTTAAAGAGATGGGCATTGATACAGTGGAAGGGGAAGTAACGGAGTTCGGTTCCTTGATCCCGGCTTTGCAGGCTGGGCGCTTTGATGTCGTTACCGCCGGTATGGATATTCGCCCTGAGCGGTGTGCAGAAGCGGCGTTTGGAGATGTGGAAATTCGCTATGGGGAAGGTATGGCCGTTCAAAAGGGAAACCCCAAAAATCTGCACAGTTATGAAGACATCGCCGCAAACCCTGATGTAAAAGTTTCCATTATGGCAGGTGCGAACCAGCATGAGTTTCTGAAGGAGCTGGGCGTTCAAGACAATCAGATTGAAACAGCCGACAGTATTTCTTCCAACATTGCAGCTGTCAGCTCGGGACGCGTGGATGCAACGGTAATGACCGAAGCGACACTGCGTGAAGCTGTTGCGTCTGCCGATCAGGATAAGGTAGAGGAAGCCAAGCCGTTTACACAGCCGGAAATTAATGGGGAGAGCGTTATGAGCTACGGGGCTGCCGTCTTTAGAAAAGAAGACAATGACCTGCGTGAAGCCTATAACGCTGAATTGAAAAAATTGATAGAGTCAGGAAAGATTCTTGAAATCTATGAAGAATTTGGATTTGGAGAAGATAACCTTCCGGACGACGTAACAACAGAAGATCGTTGTGCCGGATAAAAAAGCGGGGGGCATGGGCTCAAGTCACTTGTCCCCTTACACCTGAAGATAAGGGGGTTGTGTACGATTGATACTTACATGATGTATTTGCCGGAATTATTGCGTGGGGCGGGAATCACGGTTCAAGTTCTCCTGCTGTCCGCCGTTTTTGCCTTTATATTTGCTTTTATTGCCGGTTTGGGACGCGTGTCCCGGTTTTGGATCGTCCGCTTTCTTATGGGAGCTCTCGTCGAGCTGTTCAGGGGAACGTCTCTGCTCGTGCAAATGTTCTTTTTCTTTTTTGCCCTGCCCGCTTTCGGGGTGGAACTGTCGCCGTTTGCCGCAGGGGTCCTGGCTTTGAGCCTGAATTACGGGGCTTATGCTTCCGAGGTTGTCCGGGGAGCGATTTTGTCGGTGCCTTCCGGTCAGACGGAAGCAGGCATTGCCTTGAATATGAGCCGCTGGCAGCGGATGAGGCTTGTTATTCTGCCGCAGGCGTTCCGCCTGATGCTGCCCGGGTTTGGAAACAACGCGATCGAGCTGCTGAAAGGTACTTCTCTTGTCTCCCTGGTGACACTCGCCGATATGACGTTCCAGGCGCGGACTTTAAAGGATAACTACACAGGAGACCAGGTGGAGATTTTCACCCTTCTGCTGCTGCTCTATTTCGTTCTGGCCCTTCCGCTCATCTTCGGTGCGCGGTGGCTGGAAAAACGCGCGTCCAGGGGGGTGGCGGCCAGATGACCTGGGATTGGAATTTTGCCATTGAAATTTTCCCGCGAATTTTTGATGCGATGTGGATCACGCTGGGCGCCACAGTGGCAGCCTATGTGATTGCTCTGATCTTTGGGCTGGTGCTGACGCTTCTTCGCCGGACCCGCTTGAAGCCGCTTAAGTGGCTGACAGTCGGCTTTATCGAGTTTGTACGA